>JAEOST010000483.1 GCA_016840245.1 Candidatus Thorarchaeota archaeon | reverse complement strand
GATGAATCCCATGTGTTATTCACTTGAATTGCTACACTGTTATCTCGAGGTGTCAAGTTGATTGTGTTATTGATTAACTGAGTTGAATTGCTACGTAGGATTTGCACACCGAATGGAGTATCTCCAACAATCTCATTGTTCTCCAATCTTGTATCTGGTGAGTCATCGATTAGAATCCCCTGCCAGATGGCTCCAACTAGATAGTTGTTCCGAACAGTGGTATTGGAGCTCATGTATACACGCATACCACTCTCGTAAGTCAGAGTACAGTTGTTCTGTTCAACAGTGACATTGTTACAAATCCAGACCCATATTCCATGAACGTTATCCTCACAGTCGTTATCGATTGCAGATGAGTTTGCTAACCCATCCAGAAAAATACCATATGCATTTGAGTAGCAGAAATTCTTCTCAACTATGACATCAACTACAGTTCCACTAGCTCGAATTCCTGCCCAGGAGTCATGACATGTATTGTTTAATACTCTAGCGTGGGCTGTTGTGAGAAGACCGATTGCTCCAAATGAACCACCAATCCCGACTCCCGTGTTATCGCCGCATTCGTTATTGGTTATATTGACATAGTTCACAAATCGTAAGAACATCTGCTCTGCATTGTGTAATGCTGTATTGTTGTGGAGATTCACATAGTCTGCTCCCAATACTTCAATTCCTTCTAATGAGTTGCTGTGTGTTCTAGAATATGATACGTTGCAATAATCTGAATGAAGAATAAAAATTCCCTTCTTTCCGTGTGATGAATTAATGTTGGTAATGCTAACCTGTGTTGAGTAGATTACACCGCAACCTAACCCTGAATAACTGAGATTCTGATTCATCACGTTGATGTTTGTAGAATTAATGATCCAGATCTGTCCAGAAGGACTTGATATGGTTGTATCTGTTACTTCATGTAGATACACAAGAGGACGTCCATTGACGTAGTTGTTGACAACAGTGTGCTTCCATTCATCTATCCAATTCCATTCATCTAGTCCAACACTTGTTTCTTCTAGTCCCAGTCCCATTCCGGTCATGTTGTTTCCTGACACCTCGACACCAGTGCAAGAATCAAGAAGTATTGCATAGTTCTGATTATTGCTGAACACACTGTCCCTGATGATGGTTGTTGAGTCTGCTGAGTCAAGTAAGATTCCTGACAATGTACTGTCGTCTACAGTGTTATTCTCAAAGATGCTACCTATGCTGATATGAGCCCTGATTCCATTACCTCCAGTGTTTAGTATTGAATTATTGGTAACCAGACATGTAGTAGGTCTCCAAAAATAGATGCCACTTGCATAGATATCTCCCTGTTCACCAGCATTAATGATTGAGTTATTTCGAATTGTTAGTCCAGTAGTAAATTCAACAGATATTGCTGCCATATTATAGTCGCTGCCATTTATCTGACAATCAAGAATATTGCAATTGTCACTATATGTCATAAATATCGAGGGGCCTACACAATCCGTGTACTGACTATTTTGAATCGTACAATTGTCACAATAACCCAACAACGTAGCTTGTCCTGCATCAACAAAATTCCCACCACTGACTGATACATCTGTACAATTCGCAAGGATAAGTCCCCCAAAATCAGTTGCATCAATAACTTGGTTAACAGTATTCTTAACATAATGAAGCGGCTTGTCGTTGATTGTGTTGTTGCCAAATGTGTGAATCCACTGAGGAATTGCAGTTGGATAATCTGACCACATTCTCACACCTTGGCCATAGAATCTGTTATACGAAATGTTGCAGTTTTGAACAACTGAAAGTGTTAATCCTGACCCTGATGGGTAGGATTGGTGAATCATTGTGTTGTTGTAGACTTGACATGAATCTGATCCAGTGTTGAGTTGGATTCCTACGGTGCCATTCAATATATTGTGTTGGATAGATGTTGATGGAGAATTCTCAATTTGAATTCCAGCATATCTACTCGTTCCAGTTCGACTTGACTCAATACTGACATTTGTACAGGTATCAACGAAGATGTGAACATTGTTTACGCCAAACTCGCAATTCATTATCTGGACATTGTCAGCATTACTTACAGCAATTCCATGAACTGCATCTAGAGTTCCATCAATGTAGCAATCTTGAATCCTAATATGAAGTGTTGTTTGGCTGATGTTGATACTTGTTACTCCTTGTTGATTGATTATGAATCCGGAGATAACATACGGGTCTCCAGATGAACCAGACCCTGGCCAAGTTTGAGAAATGAGTTCAGCATCATTCCTGATAAGGATTGGAGCATGGGGGGTATACGCGGTGGTAAATTCATGTTGTTGTAATCCCATTTCTGTGTCATCGTTTTGAGAAAGGTGTATAGTATTAGATAGTGATATGAAAACTAAGAATACAAATAGAAAAATCCAGCTAGATGACCCTCCATTCTTCGACATGGCACATCCTCTCCACGCTCCGTATCTTGGTCAGTCACTTGCCCGTAATCCTAGTCATCAATGGAGCTTAGACCTGAGAATCGTTAGTGTGAATTAGAACTAATAGGCATTATGGGTTTCCAAACCCAGAATGGAAAGAGCCCTGACCTCTCAGGGCTCAATACCAAAATCAAATCCGACTATGTCTAAAGAGACCTGAGCAGACGTAGGGAGTGACACCCTTCTTCTCAAGTTCATCAAGGATCATGTTCATTCCGATAGAGTCCGAACTGTCGTGTCCAGCAATGACAACATACATTCCCTCTTCCTCAGTCTCCTTCTTTAGAGCATCTGTCCAGTGCATCGTTATGATTGTGCTTACTCCGGCTCTGGCAAGTTTACGTACTGCCTTCGGACCTGGACTGGTCCCCCCGGTGAAGAATACGAATTTCTCTCCACAAGTACCATTCTTACTTCCGACCAGAATCTCTGGACCTGCACCATACTTCTCTGCAGTCTGATACTCGGGAATCTCTAGTAGAATGTCAACCATGTCTCCTAATGTGTATGGATTTTTCTCCTCGAGATAGTTCGTGAGATATTGGTATCCCAAAGAATCAGCAGGAGTATGTGCACAAAAGAATGGCATGTCAATCAACTTTGCTGCATCAATTGTCTGAGTGTGATTCCTTGGTTTGGTTGCCATATGGACCTCCTTCAATCTTGGGGCCATAGCAGACTCTGCCTGTGCTATTGGTACGCCAACCTTTGCCCACTGTTCTGGTTGGAGCTTCATTACAAAATCAAGCCTTGATGTTCCAATACCATGAGGATGATGTGCAAAGACTAGATCTATCTTCTTACCCTTGTCACCAAGTCTGTCAGCCAACACAATCTCTCCAGTACCAATATCAATTCCAGAGAGGACACTTGTTATCTCACGATCCTCCTCGCCGTACAACAACCTGCAATCTGTGTACGGATTCCATGTAACATCAGAGTCAGCAAGTTCCTTCTTGATACCCTCGAGTTTGTCATATTCTTCCTTAGACTTCTTGAGAATCTCTTTGACCCTGTCTTCTCCACGTGGGTCTGCCTTGATTCCCATGTCAACAATCATACGATAAATTTCACCGAGTTTCAATCAAATTACACCTCAGTAGTGTCTGCCCGTGAGAATAACGAACATATATGAACAATGCTTCACGCTGTGTGCATAGAGTGTGAATGTTATGCCGGATGAGGATAGGAAAATTGGACCCGTATACAGAGTCTTCTCCCAAGACCTGTTTGCGACTGACCT
>JAEOST010000482.1 GCA_016840245.1 Candidatus Thorarchaeota archaeon | reverse complement strand
TGTACACCTCAGTTATCCTAGTCCCTATTGGAAATCGCCAGATGATTTCAAAGTCGTATGGGGCTTCTTCCTCTTCCAACCAAGTCTCAATTTTGTTAGTACCGTGTGTGAATTTTCCAATGAAGTCTATCAGATAGACCACTGAAACTACTTCAGAGTGGCCCTTCAAGAAGATATCACAGTAGTTAACCTGCGATCTAACACGTTCATCATTGATATGGACACGTTCTTGGTCTAAGAAATACTGCATGTTTGCCACCAATTTCTCAACCTCTTTTCTGAAGAGGTCATCGTCCTTGATTATCCGCCGATAGTATCCCTCTGGGTCGGAGTATTCGAAAGAGAGCCGCTCATGAATTTCGCCAAGCTGCCCTACTGAGAAAAAGGAGTCAGCATGTATAGGAACAACCAATTCGGATAATGCCGATTTCATCAATATCACCTATTCAAGTGGGACTGCGTTAATACCTAATCCACTCAAAGTTCCGGAGAATTGCCCTGCATTCGAGGTGAAACAATATGCTATCCTAGGATTGACAGCACTAGCAAATGCAAGGAGTCCAGGAAAATCGGAATGTGCACTGAGAGGAAAGCCCTTTTGGCCATACTTACCTAGAGTCCATCCTGTAAGTGAAAAAACCTCAAATCTACGTTCTATCTCTCGTGAGAGTGTCTGTCCGAGTTTCTGCTGCATGCTGATACGAGTGTGTTTTGGTGAAGAACTCACAATCACACATCTATCATCGAGGAGTTCTTGAAGATTGGACGTGCTCATCGGTGTCTGCGTAAGCTGGACTCCATGATTACTATACACATCAGAAACTGCGTCAATTGCTTTATTGCCTGACAGGACTACAAAACCCTCATTTTGTAATAACGAAATGGCTTCCTGTGCTTTCCCTAACGAGTACGCTCTGAAGAGAGGGATCTTCCCCTCATCAGTTACTGAGAGAGCCTTACTAATGATATCACTGTGAACCTCTTCTCTAGGAGGAAACACCCACTCCGGAGTTCCAAAAGTAGCCTCAGTGATAAGGACATCAGCATGTACTGGTTTGGCAGCTTTATGGACCAAGCTGTCGACTACATTGAAGTCACCTGTGTATAGAACAGTCAAACCATCTGCAAACTCCATTAGGAACATCGAGGAACCTAATACATGTCCAGCGTCAAGAGCTGTGACCTTGACATTTCTCACACTGATTGGTTCCTCATATTTCACAATTACTTGCTCATTTTGAAGTGCGGAGGATCTTGCACTGATGGTATCTAATGTACCACTTGTCGTGAAAACGCAACTCGCTCGATCTACTCCATCCATGTGATCAAAGTGTGAATGTGAAAGTAGTGTTGGTTCATTTTTGAGACCAGTGTCTAAAACAATCCGTTCCTCACCATAGTCCAGAATAAATCCAGATGCATGTTTTGTAACTGAGATTGTAGACATAGGTATCTCGACTCACAAGATAATATAGACAACAAAAGGGTTTCGCGAGAATGTCATTAGTACACCTTGCGAAAAAGTGTCAGGTTCTTGGACTCTATTGAATCACCAATCAACTCATTGAGGGCTTTCACAAGTGCATCTTGATAAGGGCTAATTAATGGTAGCTCAATCCGTTTTATGTTTTCCAAGTCAATTGAATTTATTATCAGTGAGATAGCTTGATCAAAGTCAACCGATTCTTCATCTATCATTATTAACCCGATAAGACATGTTTCCCCTACCATCTCATGAGTGAAAATAATACCAATCTGATCATCGGCATTAGTGAGAATCTGAAGAGACCCCCTCTTTGCGGCAAAATGTAGTACTAACCAAGCATGAGAAAGATCCAAACCCGATTGCTTTCTTGTACGCCAAAGGGTTTCACTTGCCTCTTCAAGGTTGATTTTTTTGTCCCAAGATAATTTCGATTTATTGACAGAATTTGAATTTGTCTCAATACAATAATGTGAAAACATTTCAACCCACTTGAACTCGATATCAAGGAGTTTGGGAATGACCCAATTGGGGAGATTGTTAGCTAAAGGAAAGTGAAGAGGTTCTTCAGTGATAGTATCGTAGACTAATGCATCGACCTCTCGAATGGATAAACTTCGAAACCACGGAATCGATGATTTGATGAGTTGATGAAGTGCTATATCACGATACTTTGGTTCCATCCTAATTGATGCGAGGGTCATTCCTAATCTTTGTCTATCACGCCAGACAGCGGTTCCTCCAATATAATTTCCACTTAATGATGCTGCATACATTAAACTGTCAGATAGATTGAGATCTTGTTCTGTCATCTGAGATATCTCAGGAGTAACACTAGCCAAATCTAAGTTGAGCCATGTCTTTGATTCACTGGATGCAAGTCGTCTACAAAGCATTGGTTCGTCACTCATTCTTCGAATCTCCAGAGAGATAGTAAACTACTGAAAAACCGAATAGTTTTCCGTTGATAATTAACCTTCCCTATAATTTGCATACTAAGAAATCGAAGACTTTATGATATAAGATGAATACGCGAACACAGACGTAAGGTATGTAACATGCAGTCGCTTATACTAACACGAGATGGATTACATCTTGCGGACACGCCAATACCACCTGTGATGCCAGGTAATGTTAGAATTGAGGTTCGCTCTGTTGGCATCTGTGACACTGATGTAGCAATTTGGAACGGAGAATATGAGACAAAACTACCAGTAGTTCTAGGACATGAAATCTCAGGAGTTATTCATGAGAGTTCAGTACCTGATATTTCTCCTGGGACAGTAGTGACCACAGAAGTTAGTATTGGGTGTGGACGATGTTGGTACTGTAAAAATAAGAAGCATCATTATTGTAAAGATAAGGAGATCTTAGGACTAACGCGAGATGGAGGGTTAACTGAGTACTTGTCGGTACCAGCAGACATTGTACACAAACTTCCTCTAGGAATAGATGATGCCATTTGCACATTTGTGGAACCTCTTGCTTCAGCATTACGGACGTATCAGCTTGCACCGACAGAAGAAGATGAGCCAGTGATAATATTTGGATGTAGTGAGCTGGGACTCTTGCTAGCGCAGGTGTATGATGCCTATGGTGCAGAGGTCTTTGTTGTCGGATCGAACAGATGGAAACTCGGAATTGCCCGGCAACTTGGTATGAGAAATACGATGAACATGCAAACAGATGATTGGAAAAGACGGATTCTTGATGCAACAAATGGAGTTGGACCACGGGTCGTAATCGATTCGAAAGGGAATGAGGAAGTATTATTGAACGCACTCGACATAGTTCGCAGTGAAGGTATAGTAGCATTCAAGCGAGGTCATATCAATAGGGTCAGCATTCCAACTGAACAAATCGTACGGAAAGGACTAAGTATTGTTGGGAGTAGTGATGGTCTATTCGAGGATGCAATTGACATGCTTAGCAAAGAACGAATAGAAGTTCAGAGGCTTATCAGCAAGGAATTCAAGTTAGAGGAAGGCCAGAAAGCGTTTGAACATGCATCTGAACCAGCTGTGACAAAAGTCATCATTAACATCTGAGGGTCAAATATGCAGACATTCGATGTTGACCTTCATCTACACTCATGCCACTCAATTGGCGTGAGCAAGAACATGAGTATCCCTAGCCTCATGGAGGGAGCAAGACAAAAGGGTATTCGACTGATAGGAACTGGAGATGCAACCCAACCAGACTGGTTATCGCACCTCAAGAAGAGCCTAGTAGAAAAAGATGAGGTGTTGTATCATAAGGACATGGCCTTTATTGTAACAGTTGAGGTTGAAGACAAAGAATCGATACATCATGTAATCCTTCTCCCCCATTTTGAAGCAGCGGAAAAATTGAGAAAACAACTCCGACCTCATTCAAAGAATATCGATGACGAATGGGGAGGGAGACCTAGAGCGAACTTGAATGGTGAGGAATTGGCAGGAATTGTTCGTGATGTTGGAGGTATGATTGGACCAGCTCATGCATTTACACCATTCAAAGCCATCTTTCGAGAGAATCGATACGATTCACTAGCTGGATGCTATGGAAGTGAAGCAAAGCATGTACACTTCATAGAACTTGGACTCTCTGCGGATAGTGAGCTAGCTGACTACATACCAGAACTGGAGAGAGTCACATTCATCACATCAAGTGATGCGCACTCACCTGGACCAGACAAGCTAGGTAGGGAGTTCGTAAGATTCGAGATGGATAAACCCAATTACGAAGAACTCCGACTAGCATTGAAACGGGAAAAGAAACGAAGAGCGGTCTTGAATGTGGGATTGCATCCAAAACTAGGAAAATACTATCTTTCCTTCTGTTCTTCTTGTCGGAGAACTCTAGTTGTAAAGAATGGAAGTAAATCCCCAGAGTTTGATGACTTGAACATCTATATGTATTGCAAAGGAGAGGCAGAAACTGTGAGGCTTCTAAAGGATGTTCACCAGAGAAAGGTGTTCTGTCCTGCAGATGGAAAGAAACTCAGATTGGGAGTACGTGATAGAGCGATGATGCTTGGTCATGGAAAGAGTAATCCTCCAAATCATCGCCCACCCTACCTACACATACCTCCATTGCTGGATCTCATTGCTACAGCTATTGGTGTAAAATCTGCAAAGTCTAAGACAGCCCGAAATCTCTACAATACCCTGATAGCTAACTTTGGTGTAGAAACCAAAATACTGACATCAACTTCTACAAAGAAAATTTCAGACGTCAACAAACGCCTAGCATTGATGATTGAGGGATATAGGACTGGGAATGTCAGTTATATTGCGGGGGGAGGAGGTAGATACGGAAAGCTTGTTGCACCATGGGAGGAGAGTACCTGATGGCAGTTGTTCGAGGGATCATAAGAGAGGTTGGTAGAAGTAAGACCACTCAGGTCAGTGCTCGAAGATGGTATGGGTCTACTACAATAGTTGTGCAAGACGAAAAGACACGAAAGACATACACTGTAAGTGTTACTGCGAAGACCATGGACAAATGTAGATTTCTTCCACGAGTAGGTATGCCAGTAGTGATTCTTGGTTATATTGAGGAGGCAGAATACGGCCTTTCGGATTATATCGTAAGTAGAGTAACAAGCATCAAGAGGGACCTCCCAGACCATGGAGCGAAGAAGGTTCACACATTCGACGACTAGTAGAATTCAATCATTTCTTTTTACTACGAATGAAGAAGGCAGGTGCAATAATCCACTCATTCCTGCATTTAGGACATTTAGATGGTTTCTTCGCAGTAGACCTTTTCTTGAAGACATAGTCACATTTGGTGCATCGTGCAGGAATTTTGATGAGCTCTTTCTTCTTTGCTTTCACGGATTTGGCAATGTGCTCAATATCTTCAGCCACAAGTGATTGACTCTTGATTCCTAGAATGGTGCAAATGTCCTGAGCAGTTAGAGGACTTTCAGAGGTCTCAAGCAGTTCAGCTATGGTCTCCCTTCTGGTTAACATAATACCATCAACTCTATGATACCGAGTAATATCTAGAAATAGGTGGTGGTTCATAAAAAAAGAGCAATGGCGTCGCCTATATACACAAAACGCCATACACAATAGTAGGGAATCTAAGGAGGCATATAATGTCACAGATACGCCTTGAACCTGAACCAAAAAAGAGTCAGTCCTATGACGAGCGACTCTGTTCAAGGTGTATGGGTCACCGTGCCCTCTGTGGTGTTCGACCCTGTCCTCTTGTGATGCGTGCAAAGGCTCTAGCAAATATCGATAGTGCGGTTGACGGATTAAGTCTTGTAGGAGCTTCACCACCATCTGTCTTCGTTGGTAGCTTTGGATATCCAAAAGTTATTGCAGGACCGCTTCTTCCTCCAACAAGAGGGGACGAATCTGCTCTAATGGAACGTCCTGATCTATGGCTTGAGAAGTCAATTGATGAAATTCTTGGAATACGATTCAGTTTGGTTAGGACTAAGAAAGTGATACCAGTTGATGCAGCCGTTGACCCACCAAAGATACTTGCAGAAACCCAGATAATGGCTCTTTCAGATTCACCTGCAGACTCTGAAGCTACTCTTCTCAAGAGACCTCAGTTCCATAGTGTCTTCTCTGGAAGAAGTCTTCCACTTGGACCATCAGCACCTCTAGATTTCTTCAGGCTGGAAGATAATCCAACGATATTGAAACCTGTTGATAAGATCACATCTGATACAGATATGAAAGCAGGACCAGGAATTCTGGAACTATACGATGAGGGTGTGAGACAAGAACATATCACCAGATTACTATCGGTTGGTGTTTTAGGGCAAGAGAAGAAGAGAAGGCTTGTACCAACAGAATGGAGTATTACAGCAACTGACGATATTGTGGGGAGATCCTTACACAAACAAGTCCTACGATTTCCATGGCTCAACGATTACCTTGTGACTTATGACTA
>JAEOST010000481.1 GCA_016840245.1 Candidatus Thorarchaeota archaeon | reverse complement strand
GAGACCGGGGATAAGTTCAGGGTGTTTATTGTGAATTGTAAAAATGAGATCTGCACCATCATCAAGTGTGAGGGTAGGTCCTATCTTGAGAGTTTCCTCGATACACCAGTAGTATTCCTCAGTGTTCAGATTGTGCCAAGCATAGACAGGCACTCCAGCTGCTGCAAGTCCTGCAGCGACCTTATCGTTTGTTGATAGGGGATTGCACCCAGACCATGCAACCTCAGCACCAACAGCCTGTAGGGTTTCCACAAGAACTGCGGTTTCCTTTGTAACGTGAAGGCAACCTGCAATCTTCATACCCTTCAAAGGCTTGGTTTTAGAGTACTTCTTTCTGAGATGCATGAGCACCGGCATGTGCTTCTCTGCATACTCAATCAACATCCTGCCTTCTTCAGCAAGACCAATATCTTTCACCTTATAGTCGGTCATAAAAACCACAATTTCCCTGCGAGAGGAGGACATATATGAATCCTACATCTCAAAATCGAATGAACTGTGCTAGTTCGGGTGTAAAACAGTGCATTCTATTCCTGAGAAACAACTTGAGTTGCTCAAGCTATTATTATCCAACTCTAGGTTGAGTGTGAGCACCCTAGCAGAGAGAATTGGGAAAGGAAGGAATTGGGTAACCAACAATGTGAAACGCCTTGTGGAGAAGAGGGTAATTAGATCATATGTCACAATCCTTGACCCAGCTCAAGTATATGCAGAGCGAAACACAATTACCCTCATCAATACCAATCCACGCGAAACTGGTGTGAGTGAAGCTCTTCTGAAGATGGATGCACTTGAGTCCCTAGACGGTATATCTGGTGAACATTCTCTTCTTGGATTATTCAGATTCAGAGATGCCAGCAAGTTTGAGGAGTTCCTTGATAATATCGACAAGGTGGTTGCAGGCTCTGGTTCTCAAAATTATAACTTAGTACAGGTTCTCTCAACATACAAGACACATGGGTTCTCTTTGGAACGAGCAACTCGATTGTCTACCACTATAGCATCTAGTGATTGGGAACTCATGAAGGTATTAACGAGGTTCTCACCCACTGACTACCATTATTTACCTCTAACCCAGCTTGAGATTGGTAAGAAGATGCGGCCCACACTGAGTCAACCTGCTGTATCAAAAGCAATGCGGCGACTTGAAGAGAGAGGAGCCATTGTGGGTTACTCAATCGAACTGGAGTTTAACAAGATAGGACTTCCAATCAAATTCTTTCTGGAGATTAAACCTCAACCTGGTTCGATAGCTGACACTGCTAAGCGTATCAGTCATATGAAAGAGGTATGGGCTCTTCATCGAGTTGGTGAAGATTTTAGTCTTTTTGCCACTGTGCGAACAAAAAGCGTTGATGCCTACAATAGTTTTCTACGAGCGCTCTATGCAAATGAGGATATTCTTGACACTAGATCCCAGATATCATTGGAGGAGTGGCTTCTATGAGGCGTAGGTTAGCCGATTTCTGCAGTTGTTGGTTCTGGAGTTTCGAATACTTTCAGCAGTTTGTAGCCCTGAATTACCGAGTAGAGTATCATGGAATAGACCGCTAATTTCTGCATGGCTGCTCCTGAGAGTCCTAGGAATCCTGGAATCAAGATGTAGCTATAGCTGATGATTGCGACCACAATTCCAATAAGAGCATACACTGGTTCGTAGCCTTTGTTAATGAAAATTGCAATCGAGTAAATGATGATTGCTGACGAAAACAGCAAGAAGAAGAGAATTGTTGACCAGCCGTGCTGCGGTCCGTATAAATCCGCCGCAAAGATACCAACTCCTGCTAGGCAAGGTCCGGCAATAAGCCCCACAGCAGTTCCTAGCCCGCTGAGTATTTTTTCTGGTGTTGTTTCTGTGAATAAGGTCCGAATCGAGAGCCAGAATGGCATTGAAAGGACTCCAGCTAATGTTGTCGCAGTAGCGAAAAAGAACCAATTCAACGGCGTTGGATATCCTCGTGTCACTGATAATCCTAACGAACTGAATGTATTATCAAGGAAAGAATATCCTTCAGGATATGGAATCATTAGTGCGAATGTTATGATGATGAACTGAATTCCTGCAAACACACCACACCAAGCACCAAGTCTCTTCCAATTTTCTAACATTTTAACCACCCATTAATGTAAGAGTTCTAAGTGATAACTCCGAATGAGTGCTATTCTTCTTAATAAGAACGCCTACATGCTTATTCATCCAGTTCCGCTTCTTTGAACATGTATTCCAGAACACTCTGCCAGATTGTTCCATCATCACGCATCTTGTTCTCGAAGTTGTATATACCCATGAACTTCTCCAGTGCTTTCTCAGGAAACACGTCCTCAGTTATGGTGTCTATGAGGCCCAATTTCTGTAACGCCTTCTGTACTTTGATTGCTAGGTCTCCCTCCAGTTTGTGCAATCTACTTGGGTTCTCTCGACTTAATAGAGTCATGTCATAAATCTGGAAGACACGTTCTAATTCCTCAATTGGACTAGGATGCTCATCTACCCTGACGTCAATCCATCGATCCAAGACTCCACCATAGCATGCACCGTCTCTAACCACATAGATTGCAGCAGACTGCATCCCCCTCTTATCACCACCAGCTGCCTGTCCTGCATTCAGCGCTGCAAAGAGCTTGTCAACAATATCTCCCTCAGTCTTTTCGTAAGCCTCAGCCATATTGGTTACAACGTCTTCTCCAGTTAGGATGTTTCCTTGGCATGCATAACCGTTTCCGACGATATGACCTGCCCATTCCATACAGTCCCTTCCGGTGTAAGCCGCAGCTCTGCCCTTTGAATCAACAATGCCAAACTGTCGATGTTCTCGCATGGATTCATCATCGTTCTTAACCAGTTCCTTCGCGGTTTCCTCAGCTGACCTCCCTTTCAGCATGTGCTCGAGACCCCATGGACCAAATGCTGGTTCGACCCAAGCTTGCGTCGCTACTGCTCCAACTCCTGCTATAGCCCATGGGACCAACGCTCCCACAGCAGGAAACTTGGACTGGACAATTACACCCATGTCTCCATTCTCAGGGTCACGAGCTACAACTGAGAATGTTGAGGGAATTGCTAGATGTGGCTTTTTCATGATGAATCCCCATTTTTGCTTACATATCCATGATATGTATCTTCGCAGTCCATGAACGAAAGATAGATGTGAGTTGAGACACGGAAGATTGATTGCTGAGAAATCCTGTCTAACAACATACTTGGAGGCGAGAATCTGATGGATCACATCCACATCAGATATGTGACTACAACAAACGACGAGAAACACGAGAAGTTCAGAACCGATGAGACCGAGATAAACTTGGATCTACGCGAAATCGTGTCAATAGACTTACTCCCGCTTATCTGGTGTCAAAATCTCAAGAGTCTCAGTCTACGGAATAACAGAATACCTGAGATAGATCTCACGCCATTGAGTAGATGCATAAGTCTTGAAAGTATTCATTTATCCAACAACCTTCTTGTCGAGATCGATCTCTCTCCATTGACTGACTGCACTAAACTAGAGGAAGTCGAATTACAGGGCAATCAGTTTCAATGTATTGACCTCTCTCCTCTCTTCCACTGTCCAGAATTAAAAGATCTCACCTATGATGATTCAACCGTACTAAATGCTAATCTTCTCTTACGGTCGATTGGGAGCTGGCCTCAAGTGATACTGAACCAATTCTTCAAAATTCAATTTATTCAGATGCCGTCTGAGGACTGATGCACGTCTTCACGATTGGTATCGCTTGTTGGATCTCTTCGTCCTACCCAGTGCTCCTCCCAGACATTCTTTCTGATAACGATGAATATTGCTATCCACCATATTACCATGACTGCAGTCGTAAACATGTTAGCAGTAATGAATCCCTGTCGCATTGTAGTTCCCTGAGCAAAAAAGAGAACAAGTGGTCCAACTAGGAGTCGCGCATCGATGAACGGCCAGAATATCTGGCTATAGGGGTGCATTGGATAATCAAGAAGAAGATGACTCACCAGTCCGATTACGCAAGACAGAATCATAACAGGTGTCACCCGACATGCCCCATCTAGAGCCTCACGATTCACACCAAAGATAACAGATATGACAACTGGGTATATGTATCGTGTCACAATCACAGTGAGTAGCAGACCTATGGTCAATGAGCCAATGAGGCTGTGCAGAATGTAATGATCAGGCAGTATACCTCTAAAGAACATGATTAGAAATGGGACTTCAATATCTGGCATGACTGCCCCTACTATTAGAGCTGGCAATGAGAGTCTCTTATCAACTCTTGACAATCCCCATGCAAGTGGGTAGTGGAAGATGGTGAATGGCATTATGTATCATCCTGAGGGCTGCTAATCCCGTATCAGCATCACCGCCTTTTAGGTAATCTTATAGTCAAAACAGTGTACCGGGGTTCAGGTGCGAATTAATGGGCCTCTACAAGTTCGACGGTAAACTACCAAAGATACATCCAAGTGCATATTTATCACCTCAAGCCTCACTAATTGGCGACGTTGAGATTGGAGAAGACGCAAGTATCTGGTATTCTGCAGTACTTCGTGCGGACATGAACTACATCCGTGTGGGGAAAGGGACATCTATCCAGGACAATGCCACTGTACATACTACTTTCACAAATCCGTCTATAATTGGGGAGTATGTGACTGCAGGGCATAATTCTTTGATACATGCATGTGAGATAGGTGACCGAACTGTTGTGGGTATGGGTGCCATTGTACTAGATGGAGCCAAAGTAGGAAATGAGTGTGTGATTGGTGCAGGATCTGTAGTCACCCAGGGTAGTGTGATACCAGATAGAAGCCTAGTGGTTGGTATTCCCGGCAAGGTCAAGAAGGAGGTTTCTGATGGTCTTCTTGCATCTTTCATGGCCGGTGCAGAACTCTATGTTGAGCTAGGAAAGAAACACAAGGCGGAACTTGGTGAGTAGGACACTCAACCATCACTTCTTCGTGCCCATATCACAATAATAACGAAAACCGCAATAACAGCTCCACCTACGGCTATAATAAGTGAAAAATCAATCAATTGGCCCGGTGGAGGAGTACTTGATGATGTTGTTTCTGATGTCACTGTTGATGTGGTGCCAGTCGATGGCGTTACTGTGTATGTAATTTCAATATCCTCATACGTTATTTGTTCGTCGTGTATGGAGAGAGTTCTAGCTAGGACGAATCCCTCTATGGCAAGAACAACTTCAGTTGGTTCAAGTGGTAGCTCTTCAAATCTTAGGGTGGTAGTTCCATTTATCCACTCCACAACATCTACTATCTCAACAATTTCCGAATATACTCTGATTGGTACGAGCTGAGAGTATGAGAACTCGTTGATGTCCTCATTTGCATCACTTATAGTGACCTCTAATGTTGCTGTATCATTGTAGAATAATGCAGAATCTATACTGTAGTCAGGTAAGTATTCATTTTCAAACCACGGATCAAAGAACCAATCTAGACTTTGTCCTGAACTAGTTTCAAATGCTTGCTGAACCTCGGATAGCCACATAAACTCGAAAGCATTCTCCTGAAATATCATTCTTAATCCAGTCATGAAGGCATCATTGCCAATTATTTGGCGAAGCTTCTCGAATACGACAGGGGCTTTAGTATAAGCAGTAAATTGGTATGCCTCAGGTTCATACTCAAAAGCTGATGCATTGATTTTGTGTGGTAGTTCATTATTCGCGTACCAGGCGTTCACGACATTAGGTAGTGGATTCTCTTGGAAATAATGCCAGTCATTACGAACCATTTCTCCATAGTAGAGGTGTGACCAACAAGCCAGTCCTTCGTCAAGGAAACCTTGGTCCACTTCATCATTCCCAACCAACTGATACCACCACTCATGCGCAATCTCGTGAACAATGACAAGCTCAAAAAATACTGAGGATGGATCTACACTAGTAGAAATATGCACTTGAAGTGGATACTCCATTCCACCATAGGATGCGTGATGTGTTACAAGATTCAGTGTAGGATAGGGATATACCCCAAATGAGTCGTTGAACAGCATGAGCGACTGCGCTGCAGTTGGTACTCCTGTGTCGTTCCAATACTGTTCGAACTCTGATAAGAAGTAGAGTGAGAGATTGACGCCCCTCACTTCATTTGAGATGACTTGGAAATATTTTGATGCGGAGAATGTGACTTCTCGTACTGGTAAGACAGGATCATAGTGATAGAGATTGGTGGATCCCTTGTCAGTTAGTCCGACGAGCTCTCCAGTGGCAGCGACTACTAGGTCTTTATCTGCCTCAATATAGAAGTCGTAATAGGCCATGTCGAAGTAGAATGGTTCACCTACCTGATAGTACGGATAGGTATTCCAACCCTCATATTCATCATATACACATGGTAATGGATAGCTATTCGCAAAAGAGAAGATTCTATCCTGCTCAATGTCTGTTCCATGTGAATTAGCTCTGTCGTATCCCCCATCTGGTAATGTGGTCAGAAATGAGATGTAGATAGTTGTCCTCTCCTCAGGCCCAACTGGGTCTGTCAGATTTACCCACATTATCTGTTGGTCTTGAAAGACGTTGTATTGAAGTATAGGACCACTCTCTCCTCCAGACCTCACATCATTGATATCTACGATTCCTTGTCTATAATTGTATAGCATTCCTGAGGTAAAGATGTGTAATGGAATTCGTGAAAATGAAACGGGATCATTATTGTAATAATCAAGTGTCAGGTTTCCTTGAACCTGCGAAGGTATATGATTTAGTTTCAGAGAGAGATTGAAACTCGAATACTCATTCTCAGATATGTCAACGTTTGTAAAGAACGAGCTCGGTAGATTAGCAATAGGCTCACTAGTGTTATAGAAGGTGTCCTGAGAACTCATAGCACTCGTCATTGATATTGAGAATATCATCAGCATAGCTAGAATACAGGTTAATAGTCCTGACCTCATCGAGTCTATCACCTATGCTCCCGCATCACTTCTGAACTATATCACATTAGCGTTTGGAGTAACCAATTCTCGACAAACCTTTTCAGATAGTATAACATGCACATAATGAACGCGTGAAGCAAGAGGAGAAACATCCAATGGCAACAAAGGAGGACATAATTGCAGCGGTCCAGAGGATGGTAGACAAAATATCTGAACCCAAACTTCAGAAGCGGTTTCAGGGATTTACCCGAAGAATGCAAATGACCTACAAAGACCTTGACCTGCAGGTGTCAATCCAATTTGAAGATGGGAGAGCTACAGTATCCGAGGGTGCTTCTGAGAATCCAGATATGACCGTGACAACAGATAGTAAGACAATACTCTCAATCTTGGACGGCTCACTCTCTGCGATGCGTGCATTCATGAGCGGTAAGATTAAGGCTGACGGACCTGCACGAGACCTGATGAAGCTTCAACATCTTCTGAAGGCCTAGATCTCAATATCCAAGTTCTTTAGTGCTTTAGGTGATGGGTGCCCAGTCGTTTTATCCCAATCTCTGTACTCATAATACTCGGTTACTTGTTTTTCTACATCAGGTACAAAATCGAAGGTTGCTTCGTCTGGTAGGGGTCTGAGCAATGGATTGGGCAGCCTATCGTCGACTACCTGTAGTCCGAGTTTGAGATTGATCAGTCTCTTCATTGTGACAGCTCGAGCACCAATTGTGAGGATGTCTTCTAGTTTGTATGAACCACCAACTGCTAGATTCAACAGACGCAGCATATTCTCAGTTGGTACTATTGCAAAGTGACACATTATCATCGTATCAAAGAATGCTCTAAAATCTTGAGCTTTGGCTGCAGTAGAACCCTTTGCTTCATTATCTAATCGATCTCCACTATGGATACCAAGCTCCCTGGCCTCTACTCCCATATCTACACTGTACATATCTCCTTCAAGATGGCTTGCACCTCGTGAGGCCATTGCGTAAACAGTTGCCATTCCTGAGAATGCCCTTGGGTCGTGATTCGGAACTTCGAGCCCTTTTACATGGATTGCAAGTTCAGGTACTTTGTACTTTAGCGACATTCGTTTTGAGCCCTCAGCAATATCATCACCAAGCCCTTCCCGCTTTGCAATCTCGTGTATCAACTCGATTACCCTCTCTGGGTCACTCCACTTGAGTCCGACATCTAACTTCCCCAAATCACAGAGATGGGTAGCAAAGCCAATGGTGCTTCCACAGCTAATTGTATCCATCCCATATTGATTGCAGAGGCGGTTCATCAGTGAGATTTTCTTCAAATCAGATATCATCAAATTGGACCCAAATGCAGCGATTGTCTGATACTCTGGTCCTGCCACATTATCCATATCATACTCAGGGATGGTTACTTTTCGTCCACAACCAATGGGACAGGCATAACATGCAGACCGCCCAGTGAGAAACTCCTTCATTTCAGTAGAACTAAGATCGAGAATATCATCAAACTCAGATTCTTGGAAGTATTTGATAGGCATATCATTGAAGTCTGCTCCAATATCTACATACATTGCAGTTCCAGCATCTCTTAGGTGTGTCATTATCTCACCAAGAGTCTTAGATGATGTCCTTGCTAACTCCTTGAATTGTTCTGGCTCTGCAAGAGAGACCTTATGCTTTCCCTCAACTGCAATAGCCTTTAGCTTCTTGGAGCCCATTACTGCCCCGAGTCCACATCTAGCAGTCACTCGTTCATCATTGACAATGCCTGCAAACCTGACGAGATTCTCACCAGCAGGACCAATGCAAGCAACTTCTACTCTCCCCAAATCCTTGGTTAGTGTGTCATGGGTTTCATCGGTCAGCATGCCCCATAGAGAGTCTGCTGGCTGTAGCTCTGCCTGTCCATCGTTGATATGTAGATACACTGGCTTTTCCGATTCTCCCTTGACTAAAACTCCATCAAAACCAGAGGATTTGAGCCGGACTCCAAAGCGACCTCCTGCATGAGCCTCTCCCCATAACTCTGTGAGGGGTGACCTACCACAGACCATATGGCGTCCCGTACATGGTGCCATTGTTCCTGTGAGGGGTCCAGTCATGAACAGGAGGACATTACTTGGACCAAGTGGATCGGTACCGAAATCAAGCAAGTCATAGAGCAGTCTAGATGCATATCCACTTCCACCCACAAACTGCCTAGCAACATTCTCATTGATAGGTATAGACTCGATTGTTCCTTTACTCAAGTCCACTTCCAATATCCTACCAATATACCCATTCACATAATCCCCTCAATATTGCCGCATCATATCCCAGATATCTGCTTCATCCTCAACTACGTCCTCAGGTAGTTCTGTAGGTTCACCAGCCTGAAGTGCAGTCATGTAGATTCTGCATGTACGTTCAAGTAGTATTGCGTTGAATAGTGCATCATCAAGAGTCTTTCCACCGCAGAATGCCCCATGGTTAGCTAGGAGGGCTGCACTACGATCCTCAAAGGCTTTCACGACATTCATTGCAAGGTCCTTCGTACCTGGCATTGCATATTCTGCAACTCGAATATCTCCGCCTAACTTTGGTACTACCTCGTCAAGAATCGGTGGTAGTGGTTTTCTTAGGACTGCCAGAGCTGTGGCATAGATACTATGGGAGTGCACAATTGCTCGAATGTCCTCCCTTTGTCTGTAGATCTCAAGATGCGATTGTGACTCGACACTTGGATTTCTATGACCTTCAACTGCATTGTTATCCATATCCAGAATTACGACGTCGTCTTTGGTCATACTAACATAATGAACAGAGCTCGGTGTAATCACCACATGTTCCCCCACCTTGAGGCTTGCATTTCCAGAGGAACCTATGACTAGATTTTCCTCTAGCATCCTCATGGTGATGTCCACTAGTTGTTGTCTTTCCTCGTCGTACATGATTAGTCACTTCCAATCCAAATTTCCTTCCATCGCGCATAGTATGACTGATAGTCCTCGGCTTTCTCATCTGGTTCAACCCTAGGATGCCAGCTCACCATCTCTCTGGAGGCCTCATCTAGATTCTTGTACCAGCCAGCACCCACAGACGCACAGATACCCGCACCTAGTAGACTCCCTTCGGGTTGAATTGGTATTTCTACAGGTTTTCCTAGGACGTTTGCGAGAATGTTGCCCCACACAGAGGACTTTGTAGTTCCTCCCACTGTCTTTACTACTTGAATTTCAGAATATCCCTCAAGTTGTTCCACATTCCCACGTACTGCATAAGCAATGTTCTCGATAACGGCATTGATCAAATTTGCTGAACTGAGAGGGATGACCTGAGGCAGTGCTGGTTGTGGGAAGAACATACGAGCTAACGGAATATCCGTTATCTTCTGACAGTCCATTATACTGGGTCCTAATGCAATCATGGTTTCATTACTACCTTGAGGGATATCCTTGAGAATCTCAACAAAATTGTCGTAAATCTTCTTCTTACATCGCTCCTTATTCTCTGCATGTTCACATAACAGACCAACTACCCACTCAATATACGCACCTGTTAACGTAGCATTGCTCTCCATTGTCCAGAATCCGGGAATAATGTGCCTTGAGGTCCAGACCTTCTGTTCAGGAGCGCAGAACTTCTTGTCCATAATTGTCATGACTGGTGTAGTACTCCCAGCAATCACTGTCACATCGCCTATTTGTGCCTGGCAGGCAAGCAATGCACAATGTGTATCAGTGCCACCCTGAGCAACAGCGAGACCCTGAGGAAGTCCACAATCATTTTCAGCCTCCATAGAGACCTCCCCCACAACCTCTCCTGCTTTGTGAATCTTTGGAAGGATACTAGTATCAATCCCCACAGCTGAAGTGACCTCTGTACTCCAAGTACCCTTCTCGATGTCAAAGAAACCAGTGCCACTAGCTGAAGACGGTTCAGTCACTGTCACTCCACTGAGCCGATATGTTATCCAGTCATTGATCGGTAAGAGATGAGCAATTGAATCGAAAATCTCTGGCTCTTCCTCCTCAAACCACGCGACTCTGGTGGGTCCAAACATCAATGGAGGCCAACAGCCAGTTATCTCATGGTATCTCTCTTCTAACGCATCTTCGATTATGAACTGCATCATGGCTCCACGTGCATCAATATTTGGGCCTCCATGGAGCTCATTTCCATCACCATCCAGCAGGACTAATCCATGACGCTGGCTAGTCGTTGCTACACAATCAATGTTGGATGCAGGAATCTTTGCAGAAGTTATAGACTCACGAATTACATCACAGGTGAGTTTCCAGAACTCCTGTGGGTCGAATTCCTTTGCAATCTCGAGTAACTCCGGTGTAGTGTAGCTCCAAGACCTTCTGGCAACTCCAAGAACTTCTCCCTTTCTTCCTAAAATCATACATCGAACGCCAGTGGTCCCAGCATCAACAGCAGCTACTACCATTAAATCCCTCCATTTAATCGAAGACTTCAGGGTTGAGACAGAACTCTGGTTTCTCTCCTATAAGGAATGTCTTGATTTGTCGAACTATCATCTCTGTCCCACGCTCTGTGGTCTCTCTGGTATTTCCTCCAATATGGGGTGTAATTGTCACATTATCGAGTTCCAAGAATATGTTATCACAGTCAACGGGTTCCATTGAAAATACATCGAGCCCTGCACCTGCAATAGTCCTGTTCTTCAGCGCATCAAGGAGTGCATATTCATCGGTGATTGATGCCCGGGCAGTGTTGATGAAGATAGCTGTCTTCTTCATCATTGCAAAATGCTCTGCCTTCAGGAGTCCACGAGTTTCATCTGTAGGTGCGCAATGTACAGTGACAATGTCTGATTGTTTCAGGAGGGTCTCTAAATCGGTACTCTCTACACTTAGTTCCTCGAATCTCTCCTGCGGTGCATATGGATCATTGACCAGAAATCTAACGCCAAAGGGTTTGAGCCGAATAGCAACCTCATAACCAATTTTTCCGAGACCGATTATTCCTACGGTCTTACCGTTAAGCTCGAATCCTAAGGTGTTCTTATACATCTCAGCAAAATCACCAAAGTCATCCACCATGAACTCATTCTGGAGCATTCGGTCTGCACGCACAATTCTTCTTGCTTGACTCAACATCAAGGCTAGTGTGAGTTCAGCCACTGCAGTAGCGTTTCGTCCCGGTGCTGCAATCACTGGTATCTTCTTCTCTGTAGCAAGAGCAACTGAGATGTTGTTGGGACTTCCTCGGATACTACCAATCAGCTTCAGGTTGCTACCTGTAATGACCTCTTCCTTGACCTCATCACCCTCAACAATCAGGATGTCCGGTTTACTCTCATCCAGGTATTTGAGTAGCGAAGCACCTAGGTGGAGTTTCCCAGTTTCTAACCAGGGACGATAGTCTACTTCCAGTTCCAAATCTTGCAGGTCCTTCTGTCCCTCTTCAGTGAAGGGTGCAGTAATGAGCACCTTCAGGTGAGTCACCTCCAGAACTCTATTCTACAAGAGCAGTTTTTGAAGCTTCAAGAGGTCAGGAACTTCTCCCTTTGTCTTGAGCTTACCAGCTGAGTAAGCAGCCATTGGACTCTCTGTCTTCTCAATGATTCCCTTGAAGATAACAGAGTCCATCGTAACACTTAGTTCAGCATCATCAATCATGCCTTCAGCGACCTCGATGAGCTCAGCATCACCTATCTTCATGTATAGTTCAGCGCCTATATCGGGAAATATGAACTGCAGGGTCTTGTTGTATTCCTTGAATCGTCGCTTTATTTTTGGGTCGGCAAATCGTTCTCCTAACGACCTAAGCTGAATTAGTATCTCATCCTTCTCCATTTTAGGCACCTAAGTCTGGACTGACAGCTTAGAGTGATATATCTTCTCTGTAAAACGGTCTTTAGACTAACTGGAGCCTCGTTTCTCCAGTTCCTCCTCTAGCAGGACCCTTCTCAGGACTTTTCCGACATTACTCATGGGCAAGGACTCCCTAAACTCCACCTCTTTCGGTCGTTTATACCCAGCCATTTTCTCTCTGCACCACTCTATGAACTCCTCTTCAATAGCAGTTTCTCCCTCTTTGAGCACGATGTATGCTTTGACAAACTCATTGCTTGGGTCCTCTTCCCGTGGGATTCCAACAACGGCAGCTATCTGGACCTTTGGGTGAGTAAAGAGCAAATCCTCTATCTCTCGTGGATATGCCTTGAGACCACCTACATTGATCATCTGCTTCTTTCTATCAGACACGTATGTGAAGCCGTTCTCATCCATATGTCCAACATCACCAGTCAAGAAGTAGCGCTTCCCATCGAATTCACGCATGACATTGGTTGTTTCGTCTGGTTTCTGCCAGTAGCCCTTCATGACCTGCGGACCATGTATCGCAATCTCACCGGTTTCTCCAATAGGCATCTCCTTTTCTCCAGTTTCGAGGTCCACAATCTTACAAATAGTGTCTGAAATTGGTAGTCCAATGGAACCAAACATTCTGTGCTGCTTGTTAGTAGGATTGATGTGCGTCACTGGAGAGGTTTCTGTGAGTCCATATCCCTCGAAAAGAATGGCACCCGTCACAACTTCAAACTCCTTAGCAAGTTCTGGTGGAAGTGGTGCTGCTCCAGAGCTACATATGCTAATCTCAGAGAGGTCGAATTTCTTGACGTTGGGATGATTCACGATACCTGCATAGAGTGCAGGGACACAATTCAGTACGGTCCCTTTACTCTTCTCTAGGTCCTTGAGTAGATCCGTTAACGGTGGTTTCCCTGCTCTGGGATCTGGAACGCAGACAAGTTGTCCAGCATACCATGTCGCCATCAATAGGGTCAGGGTCATTCCGTAACTGTGGTACCAAGGGACAGCTCCGACATAGACCTCCTCGCCGTACCGCACTCTTCCTGATCTACCGACATCCTCTTCCTCTAGATAGACCCATTCTCCAATTTGAAGTACATTCGAGATTAGATTATGATGGGTAAGCTCAGCTCCTTTGGGTGTCCCTGTGGTTCCTCCTGTAAATATGAGGACTCCCGTGTCGTGAGGATCAATGGATACATTGGGAGCATTGGGTTCAAAAGTTTCTAAAATGTCCTCGTAGAAGAAGGTGTTCTCTTCCTCGTAGTAGGGACTCTTGGGTACCTTGCCTAACAGCCCTCCGATAACTGCCTTAGCTTTAGGTAGAAATGGTTTGATACTGCAGATTATGACAGTCTTGACATCCGTTCCTTTTATTGCATCATAGCATGTTGGTGTGAATGTCGGATGGTCAAAAGCAAAGATAGCTTTAACCTTAGTGTCCATTAGCTGGAAGTTCAGTTCTCCTGTCTTGTAGAGTGGATTGCATGTGACTACCTTTGCTCCAGCTTTCAGCGCACCAAAGAACACCT
>JAEOST010000047.1 GCA_016840245.1 Candidatus Thorarchaeota archaeon | reverse complement strand
CTTTCAACTGATTCCCGAGCACGAATTGATACGAATCGAATGGAATCTGATTTCCTCTTTGAACCAGCAGCTGGTCCCACAAGAACCGGCGTTCTAGATGCAATCGAATATGTTCAGAGTGGAATAAATACGGAAAATACTGGTCTGATTTTGGCAAGGACTGATGAAACTCCATCTGTTGACGCGAATCTCACACTCGATACAGCGAATGGATGGAGAAGCAATCAGATAGAGCTGAACGTATCTGAAATCAGAAAACTCTTGGCTCTCAATGGCACATTCACAGATGGATATCCAGGTGTGAACGTGAACCCTTCAGGAGGTGTTTCGTACTACCCTTTAGGATGGGATGCAGACTCCATCAATGACGAACCCTCAAAACAGACACTAAGAGCGACATACAATGATGCAGGTAGTAAATTCATCGAGCTCGAACTTGAAGGAGAAGATGATGGTTATCCAGATTACAAAGTCTACAAGAATTCAGAGGTCTATTGGTATCAGGACATAACCCGTTCGCCCTCTGAGACTGATTTCCTACTCAGCTTTGACCTGCTGTATGATAGTGGTCCCATCGGGACAAGACACCTTGAGGACTTCGAACTCCGAATTGAAGCAGATAGCACAGTTCTATGGAGTACTGACCCTGTTACTATTCCTGCGAGAGATATCTGGAATCAGATCGGACCGATCCCCGTCTCACTTGCGAGTGTTCCGACATCTTTCGAGTTGCGTTTCGTCTTCGATATAATTGAGTCCAGAACATTGGAGGGCGATAGACCTGACTTCGATGGTGACGTGAACAATGCCCGATACATGAGATTCTATGTGGACGACATTTCCTTAACATCTGCAGACTACTATGACCCTGATGACGCTAACATGAGGGTGGATGTAGCTCCCGTAGGATTGACGTCAATTAGTGGGTCGAATGGAAACGGACAGGCTATAGTGACTCACTCCTTCTGGGAAACCAGTCCAGTGTCGCTCAGCATCACATCAGACGAACATGTATCCTTTGACTATGAAGCCCGATTTGTCCAAGTGGTTAGAACTGGAAATACTAGTTGGACAACAAGTCCGACAGAAACTGGAATTGGATACTCTGTGGATTCAGGTGGAAGTCCTGTACTGACTTCATATTTCTATGTACCCGCTCATGACAATCTAGAAGACTTCAATGTGGAACTTCAACACTCTCCAAACTATGAGAATGTAACAATCTATGATGCCTCGTCAACAGACGTGACCTCCTCCTGTACATTGAGCGAGAATATGATTGTCATCGGTGGTGATATACTCGACTCCCTTGGGTGGTGGAAGATTACCTGGGAATCTCCGAATTATGCTAGGAAGATCACCTCTCAACAATATGTAATGTCTTCTTGGGAAAACCAGAGTCAGTTCAATGCAGATGACCAAGTTCGAGTACTTGTCGAGATTGGCACGGTAACACCATTTCCTCCTATCATTGAAGATCTCACTGTAAGCTGGTTCTTGCCTAACGATACACTTTGGTTCGAGGAAACAATCAATGACGGCTTGGATGGCGTAGCATCTAGTACTGGACTCACCCTTGAGGCACACAATGCAACCCCTGGACAGTGGACAATACTGGTCTTCTGGAACAATGGGACTGAGATTGCCTATGGTGAGACCTCTTTCGATCTTTACCATAGCTCGAGTCTCCTACCAGTCAATTCATTCATAGAGGCTGAACCTGACTCCAGTGCTACCTGTGCTGTGTATCTTCGAGATGCAGATAATAACGAATTCCTCCTTGATGAAATGAGTACAGTTGTAGGTAATTGGTCCAGTGGCACAATAACTTTCCAGAGGAATCTGGCTCAGTCGTGGTGGGAAGGAGAGCTGAGCACTTCCCTGATGGGATTTGGCAATTATACTGTAGTAATCAACGCTACCAATCCATACTATAGCTTTAGCACTTGTTCCGTAATAGTAGAGATTGCCACTTCTGCTGAGTTTGCCTATTTTGGACCATCTTACGTAGATGTCGGCCTTGGAAGTAGTTACAATGCTAAATTCCGGTACAGCTATTCTGACGACACAGGAGTAGAAGATGCCCTCATTGAAGTGATCTCGATTATCGGTCCTCCAAGTGGGCTCAGCTATGGAAGCACAGTCGCAACTCCGGGTGAGCCGGGAAACTATTCGATTGACTTTCAGGTCGATCTTGGAGGGACATATCTTGTGGTTGTAAGTGCATCCAAGTTTGGGCACAACACAGAGACTGTATCTTTCAACATCATCTCGACTGCGATTGCCTCGGATCTGACCTTCCTCAACGGGACGTCTGATGTGATGAATGTAGGTGAATCCTATAGACTTGCGGTACAGTACCTTAACGAAACTGGTGAGGCACTGGATGGAGCAAGTGTTTCCGTCGTGAATATAGTGCCAGGTTCAGGTTTGACATTTGGCACTTTTCAATCTCAAGGAAATGGAACCTATGCTATAATAGTGGATGCAGAAATATCTGGAATATACTCGATTACGGTGCGGGCAAACCTGGATGGTTACGATTCTCAGATTCGGATTTTCACTCTTGTTGTTTCCTCCTCACCAAGTATTCTTTCAGTCGATCCTTCTGTAGCTTCAGTACCTACCGATAGTGATTACACGCTGATTGTTACCTTTACAGATACATCATATCAAGGGCTAGAAAATGCATCAATATTCGTAGTTTCTGTTGACCCTGCTACGGGACTGTCAGTGTCAGGAACAACTGAACTTGGATCGGGCCTCTACTCGATAACACTAGATCCAACAGCGAAAGGAACGTATAATCTTCTTCTCAGAGGGGCGCTTGAAAATTATCAAAATGGAACTGTACTATTCACATTGGTTGTAACAGATGTCCCCACAACAATTCGTACATCAGATGGCCTTGTATCTGGAAATTGCTATTTCACTGGCTCTCTGGAAATCACGCTCCTCTACGAGCGCTCCGATAATAGTACATTCATTCCTGGAGCCCTGATAGAGATACCAGATGAGACCGGTTTCGAATATGACGTGGTTGAAACACCCCTGGGCTATGTCGTAACATTGACCCCATTTGATGTTGGACATTGGTCGCTCTTACTGAAGGCGTTCAAACCACAACATCAAAACGTGAGTATGATATTTGATTTCGAAGTTCGTGCATCAGTCACCGAACTCGATGGTGGAGGTCCTGAGGATATTCTGTACTTAGGAGGTTCATACGATTTCACCCTCTCGTACTATCACAATGGTTCTATCGGAATTGATAATGCCACAATCATTCAGACTTACAGAGGTATCCAGGGCAACCCATTCCAGTGGGTTGACAATGAAGATGGGACCTACACATTCACAATATCTGCCAGTGAAACTGGATCCTATGTTATTTCGATTGAGCTGTCTAAGTATGGATATGCGCCAGCAGAAGGCACGTTTGATTTCAATGTAAGTCTACATCTGTTCGAAATATCTAATGGTCATATGCCAAATAGCACATACTCTATCCTTCAAGGTGGGAATCTCGAGCTCTCCCTGCGCCTAACCACAGAGGATAGTGGTGAGGAAATATTCAATGCCGCTGTGTCATATCAGATTCTAGAAACTGGGACAAGTGGATTCTTTGTTAATCAAACTGATGGAAGCTATACTGCGACTATACCAGTGCCAGCTGTAGCTGGAACATATACTCTCAGAATCTCCTTGCGGAATGACCAGTTTGACGACATGGACATGGATATTGTCTTAATATCGGAGATCAATTCGGAAGCACTAGCAATGGGCTACTTGATAACTGGAATCGAAGTTTCTGCACTCTTGGTGGGCCTTGTATCAGCTGTCTATTTGGGTCGTCGTCAGATAAAACGGAGGGCTCTACAGAAGCAAATGGAACTCGTAAAACTAAGAGCACGTTTCAGTGATGCCAACAACATCATCGGTTTTCTTGTCATACAACGAAACAACGGTCTTCCGGTCTACTCCCGTATCATCAAAGGCGGATTCGAGATGTCCATGATAAGTGGGTTCATAACAGCCATCTCTAACTTCTCAATGGAGATTCGAGCCGAAGAAAAACTGTGGGTCGCCCTACCTATCTCTGAGGTTGTAACGGCGGTCCAGACCCAGGAACTCATTTGTGCCCTTCTTACAGTTGATTCCCCCTCCACTGTATTGACCGAATCCATTGAAGCGATTGCACTGCTTGTTGGGTCAAGATTTGACTCCTATCCTGATTTCTTGACCACCGTAAGCCGTTCTACTGAAGAAGCTCTTGAGTTCAAGAGTGATCTTGATATGTACTTTGAAGCCCAATTTGATTGCAATCTGCTCATTGAATATTCGTCTTATGATACTAATCAGAAAGGAAAGTATCCATTGATCGAGCTTGTCATCGACTCCAAGGATCTACATACTCCATTCTCTGCTTCTGAGCTAGTTCAATACTTGGTAACTACTGGTATCGAAGAACTGCGGGCCTATTCCTTGGTTGTGGAGGCACTTGAGGATGAATTCCTAATACCGACTCATGATTCTGACGTGGAT
>JAEOST010000480.1 GCA_016840245.1 Candidatus Thorarchaeota archaeon | reverse complement strand
TGAGTCAAGTTCTGGCAAGTACAAACAATCTGATTGTCATACTGGTTGTTCTCCTTGCAGCAACAGCTGCAAGGAGAACAACCAGTATGACAATCAGATTGTTTGTACTTGCCAGAACTTGACTCAACATGTCTTGTGCCGGAGCAATCACTTCAGCAGCAGGAACAACAAGAACTAGAACAAAGCCATCATCTGTGACATTTACGTGGGTCATGTGCCACTGAACGCCATCCTTGATGTACTGAGTGGAACCATAGTCAGTTGTGAATTCAGTTTCAAGCATCTCAATAAATGCAGTCTTCTCTGAGGTGGATTGGCTACCAAATTCTGCGGTCGCAATATCTGGAAGTTCAGGTAATGCCATATCGACATCAGGATGAGCTATAATCTCTCCATCTTGATCAAGTAAATATGCATAACCACTGTTTAGAACCTCAATATCAAGAACCTTCGATTGAATGGTGTACATTGAAACATCGGCCGAAACAACCCCAAATGTGGTCCCGTTGCTGTGTTTTACTGGTCTACCTATTGAGAGAACCCAGTCTGTAGTTGGATCGTGATTGGGTGTGAATGCAACATCATCTGTTTCAATCGATTCTGCATTAGTATACCAAGTTTCTACAGAGGGGTCATACCAATTCTCACTGAGTGGAACATAAGCCGGATCGCCGGGTACATACCAATCCTCAAAGTAAGCAAGATTGTCATAGGGATAATTCCTCATTATACGAGAACCAGCAAGGTCTGGGTCAAATCCCATGTATAACCATACATAATCCTCATTTGCCTGATGGAGTGCTCGGTATAGGTTATCCATATTGCTGGATGTATCAATATAGTATTGAGTTGCTGAAGACCATTGAAATGGATCTGATGGATTTACGTAATCATCAGGATGCGTATACCAGCAACTGACATCGAATGAAATATCCAAAGATTCATACATTATCCAAATGTCGGTATCATTCACCAGTGGATTCCAACCTGGAATAGTCGTGTTTCCACTATGTGCTAGTTCTTCAACAGGATCCCAGAAATACGAGTATTGCGGGGAAATACCTATGGAACCATTGAAAACTTCCTCACAATAGCTCTCCATCATATAGACCCCGTCGATGTAATTCTGCACCCTCTCTTCGATGAATTCTCCAACATCCAGAGTAACTCTCTCTATGTTAGCTAATTCTTCACTCTCCAACGCATCTGCAGCAATGCCTGCGTTATCGTTTGATACATTGAATATAGTCACTGTAGAAAGTGCAGAGATTGCTATAATTGGAATCAATGACACTATAACGAATGTCAGAATAATCCGTTTTGCTATCTTCATCTTATTACCTCACACCACTTTGATAATCTTGAATACCCATAATTCCAAAACTGTCCTGTCTGCGTCATAACCATGCTCTCAATTCTTGCTCTAGTTTCTTCACTAGTTGTCTTGTGTCCTGTTTATCACCTAGGACGAACACGTTTCCTGTTAGTACTCCCTCTATGAGACCCTCTCCAAGCAGAATAAGGAGTGTGCGTCGGAGGATCTTAGCATCGACTCCGGTCTCTCTCTCCATCTGTTCGACATCAATGCTTCTGATGTCCTTAAGGAGATCCGTGAGCGAGGTGCTGACCTTCCTCACATCGGACCGATCAATCTTGCCCTTCTTCATCTTGGGGGGCTCAGTAACTACAAATTCACTACCCTCAAAGTATCCGTCAAGAAGACCTCTCTTAATCATGGCTTGCAGACTACTCCGAAGGTTATAAGCTGCAGGTTGGGGTAGAGTTCGTCGTAGAATTCTATCCATCTCCTTGAGATGGATTCGCTTATGCTTTGAAGTGATTGATTCTAAACTCTCCACAATGAATTGTTCAATAGCATACTCGTCCAGCATCTCTAGGACTGCACCACATGATTCACACTTCGAGGCCTCTGGTGACGTTGGTGCTCCGCAGTTTCCACATTTTATTGCACGACGATACATGATGTCCTTCGTTGACTCTATCTGCTGCAGAATCAGACGTTCTTCTTTCGATGCTTTTGCTGATTCTTGAATCTCCCAAAAGAGAATATTCCTGTCATTTGTACTAACGACTAGATACGAAATGTCATGCACGTCATCTGGTACTCCCGATGCTAGTGCTTTTGGTGCATCAGGAAGGTCAATTGTACCAACCTCATTGCCATCGATGTCCCAGACTCTCAGTGTTTTACTGTGGTCTCCAGTAATAAACAACTTTCTCTTCTCGAATGAGAGCACTCCGAATACTGTAATTGATTTTCCAAGCTGGACCTGCCGTAGCTCGTATCCTGCTGCTGTGAGAATTCGGACCAATCCTTTCCTCTCAGCTATGACAACTTCGAGTTCCGAGTCGTTTGTGATATCCTCTAACCAGACATCTGAGATAGCACTCTCCATTGTCCGACTGAATAGAGCCTCTTGGTCATGGTTCCAGAGAATTACTCTCTTGTTTTGTAGAGCTGCAACGACCTCCGCAGTGTCATCACCATCAATGTCACGGGCATCACACGCTATCACACTGCTTTCTAAGGAGATTTTCCACAGTGGTGAACCTCTGTGGTCTACAACTAATACTCTCTTGCCAACTCCACCAACTAGTGAATCATGGCCATCGCCCTCAACATCACCAACAGCAATACAGCGTACTCTACTACTCCACTTCCGTGATGACCTTGTATTTCCCCGTGCATCAAATACACGAAGTCTATCTCCATAGTCAAGGGAGTAGACCTCAGTACTGGCATCCAATGCCTGTCTGACATAGATGCTGTAAGCAACTGAAGCGATTGGAACCTTGGCGACCTGTTTCATCCTCACTGTAACCCAAGCACCATTTAGCTTTCAGTCTGTGGACATATAAGTGCTTACTCACTTTTCGGATTGTTGTTTCAAATGAATAAACAATGCGATGTTGGTTTCATCTGGAGTAAAATTTTTCAGAAGTATGACTTTGGGTCGCGAAAACGGGATCATGAAAGAAGATTCAATGCAGTAGTGAGTGAACTTGAACGGAGTGGTTTACTCAACGCACCTCAGGTGAAAGTAATTCCTCCCGAGCCATTGTCGGTTGATTTACTCAAGCAATCTCACTCTGAAAAGTATCTCCAAGAGGTCAAGAGAATATCTGAAACAGGTATTGGTGATATCGACCCTGATGATACACCTGGATTCAAGGGTATCTATCAATTTGGACTTGCTATATGTGGTGCTCTAATCACAGGGACTCGTGCTATTCACAGTGGTGAGATTCATCACTCTTTTTGTCCTACTGGTGGTTTCCATCATGCTAGCTATGACCGAGGAGGTGGCTTTAGCATCTTCAATGACATTGCACCAGCTGTCTATGATTTAAAGAATCTAGGATACAAACGGATATTGATAGCTGACTTTGATGTACATCATGGAAATGG
>JAEOST010000479.1 GCA_016840245.1 Candidatus Thorarchaeota archaeon | reverse complement strand
GGTTTCATAGATGCGTTCCCGTCTATTGGGATCTATCATAGAGATTCCCGGCCAGAACTCAACATTTTCTGCGTTGGATGCTTCTTGAATAGATATTCCCTGTCCACCGATTGATGAACCAGTTGGCATCATACCAGTAGAGATCTGGCCAAGAGAGATGGTCTGAGCCTTGATTACCAAATCAAGGTCTGTATCGTCGAATGGTCCGAGGTGAACTGATACGGACAGACTGCCAACAACCCATTCTTTCATTGCTCTTGCTCAACTCTCACACTAACACTGTTAAAGCAGACAAACGCCCTGTGTTTTGTGTATTCTACCCGTAAATAATTTGTCGTGTTCCGGAATCCTTTTTGCCAGTACTTCACTTTGAACTTGTGGCGAGAAATCTGACAGACATCGATCCAGAAGACTACAGTTCACTTGTAACAATATATGGTGAACCCCTAGAATTGAGGTTCAAAGCAGAATTTCAGGACTTTGAGTGTGAGCTAGTACGACGTAGTGCCAATAAAGGACGAAATCATGACATCACTTGCTTCATTGCTGAGGGTGAGGATTTCGTTGTAATTCAGAAGCATCAGTATGCAAACTCTGGTATCTATCGCGCTCCTTCAGGTGGTGCCAATTTTGGTGAGTCTCTAGAAGCTGCCGCAAAACGTGAGATGTTAGAAGAGACGGGCCTCGAAATCGAACTTGAGAGATTTGTGCTAGATATGCGACTGGACGTAGTCTGTTCGGATGGCGTAATCCCATGGAGGTCTCTTGTTTTCCTTGCTAAACCAATTGGAGGTTCCATGAAACCTATTGACACTTACGAGATTTTTGATGTCAAGTTGATGAAACGAGAAGATCTTCTTAGTTCTGTACAGTTGATGATAGAGTCTGGTTGGGGTGGTTTCAAGTACCGCGCTTTTCTTACTGAGTCGTTCTTTAGGCAGGCTGACAATCTGGGCCTGCTTTGACCAATGGCGCAGACCCAGAGCTTTGGCATTGATTGGATTGTTTTTCCATAATTAAATCATTGTGTCTGTACTTTCACTAGTTACTTTTGATTTCATGAATCCAAATGCCTGCAATAACTTAGATGATATGAATGGAATGATTACCAAGAATAGAACAGGGATTATGACAATCAGCAGGATTGAGTATTGTGACAAAATGAAATCAATCGACAGAAGTGTAGCACCACCCACAACAACCAAGAATAACAGAAACTTGACTCGTATTGAAGAGCTAGCTTTCTTAACGAGAATTGACCTTTCATCTGCCAATACATCTTGAGGTGTACCCGCTGCTTCCATCTTATCCAATTTCGTTACTCCCTGGCTCAATTCCCTGTAGACATTGAAGACTACTACTAGAATTGAGGAGAGGAAGGAAGTTACTACTGTTGTTATTATCCCAGGTATAGAAATATCACCGACAACAAATGCATCATTTATAATATGCTCATTGAACCATGGAATTCCATAACCATAGACGAGTATCATTCCTATTGTCACAGGTAGGAAGAATAGGTGCCATAGCCCTAGAACCATTCTCTTCCTGTTTATTCGATCATCTACTAAAATCGACGCAACTGAGTCTCGATACAACCAGATTCCGTATAATAGAATAGAAGAACCCAGAACTGTAATGGCAAAACCAACAGCGAACTCATAGTTGGCCGCAGTGTATGCCACCCAAGACGTTAACGCACTAGCACCTGTGATGCCAACAATGGCTATGTAAAGACGGTCCATTCTCTTGACTGATTTCTCTGTTGCATCAATGGACGTTTCTTGAATTCGCATAGATGAAGATAGTTTGAAGTAGCCAAACAAGCCTAAGATACTTAGCAGAAATGCAAATCCAGCACTTATACCATATGTTGTAACATCCATGGAAATATCAGGAATTGACGATGAAAGTAAGAACGACTCTGCCCTAGTTCCAAGTATACATATCTCGTTATCTGCAACAACATTGATGAATTCATATCCCCAACCAACGGGTCCAACAACTGGTGCTCTCTCAAAGACCGCAAGGTATCTTCCCGGTTCTCCAGTAGCATATACTTCAGCATACATTCCCGCAATCTCAACAGATACGTCAAGACCTGGAACTGGATTGTTGTACTTGTCTGTTACAGATACTTCGATTTCAAGTAATGAATTAGCTCGGGGATTTTCTGTGATCACATCGATAGAAAAGGAAAGGACTCCTTTGACTATTAGTTCTCCAATCACTGGGTCGGATAGTGTCACATATGAATCGAGTATAAAAACTGAATAGTTGTATATACCTGGTTCCCATCCAGCCGTTGAAACTGTGACTGAATAAAATCCTGAACCAACTTCACTAAGGGTATACGCACCTGTTCCGATGTACAATGTTGCACTTGAAACACTAACTGGTATCGCCATCCAGTCAGCTATATTTACTGAGATCTCAGTTGTATTTCCTTGAATAATTTCCCACTCTAGTGATGAAGATACATCTACATCTACAGGTCCATGTACAAAGAAAGTGTATTCTCTTTCATCTACTGCAGAAGCATAGCTAGCGAATGAGAACACTCTGAATACATTTCTTCCAGCACCCACATTAATTGGAATTGATATGTTGAATTCAGTCAGATACTCTGGATGCTGGATGGCAGTGTAATTCTCGCCTCCAACCTCTATTGTAACTGAAGTACCAACTGTTACCGGTCCTAGAAAATCTTTCATTGAAATCTCAATAAACAAGGATCCTTCGGATTCTACATTCTGAGCAAAGAAAATACCCGGATTTAACTCTCCAATTACTGTCACATTCACTGTTGCCGCAACAGGATTCTCAAATCCATGTTTCCTCACATTCAGATCGAATGAATGTCTTCCAATTACTACATCAAAGGGTGATGAAAGACGATAACATCCAGGAGCTAATTCCTCCATGGGGAATTCAACTGGTCCAGATCTCAGACTCACATCCGCACCTGAAATTTCGAAACCAGATGCATCAGTTATGTTGAACCAAGCAAGAGTCATATTAGACTGGAGGAGGGCTCTTGGAAGATCATCTATAATGACAAGGTCCTCTGTTATGGTTTGTACTCTGAAATGTTCTGAAGCATTACTCTTAGTGGTAGCAAATGTGTGTTGAGCTTCAGCAAGTACCTCGTAATCTCCAGCAGGTAATGTCACATTTTCGTTATCGTATACATAGAAGGGTTCTATCAGTGTTGGCGAGAACTCACCTGAGGCAATTGTTATAGTCACGTTTGCATCAGTTACTGTCGTTCCCAGAGTATCTCGTACCCAAACTTCGACAATTTGATCTTCACCCTGCGCGACGACTTCTGGAGTGTGGATCTCAACATGGAGCGGACTTGTTATGGTCAATGCGTCAGGATAGAGGGAAAACCAGGAGTGGTAGAAATTATGTCCAACCATAATACTCACATTAGCAACACCAATAGGCCATGTAACATCAAAACGAGTTTGATATGACAGAGATGAATCATTGTAGAAATAGCCATCTGTATAGGTCATGGTTTCTTCTTCGAAGAAGTAGTGAACATTGATGTTCACTGTTGCATCCTCAATCAACTCATCGTAGATATTGGTTACTGAAACTTCTGAGTATAGCTCTTGGGTTTGATTCAGTAAAGTTGGGGCGAATTCTACAGACACATTGAGTCGGTAATACCAATCGAGATCTCGTACTGCACCAAGTACTCCATCTCCATCTTTTACGATTGGGAATGCAGCAATCTCATTTCCATTACCAGCATCGACGCTGCTGATTTCAAATGCACCGTGTACTTCTCCCACGTAGAGGTTTCTGTGAACCATACCATTGAAATCAATAATTGTAAGTCGCTCATCCTCATTTGTGAATATTGCTAGTTGGTCAGTGCCATCACCTAGAAAATCTGTGACTAGGGATACAGTTGGAGTAGCATCGGTCATAGTAGATGTCCAATCAATTGTTAGAGATTGGTCAAACTGGATAAGAGATATCTCACCTGCGATAGTAATCGCAAACATCTCATCTGTACCATCTGCATCAACATCATGTACATGTCCATATCTATGAACACGATCTGGAACGATGTACATATCAGCCACGTCTATACTAGAGGTGTAAGCATCCAAGAACGCAAATGCAGTATATGGATCGGAACCATCCCATAATCTAAATTCAACCAAGAACTGTATTGTTGAGCGACTAGCATTGTGAAACACCTCGATATCAACAATATCTGCATCAGTGTAAGATCCATAATTGGGGATGATTGCCTGTAGTTGTGTTAGATCTGAAGTTCTGAATATCTCAATTAGATTCGCATTCCGTTCTATAGCGATATGCGTGTCTGCAACTATAGCAGCTTGTCCAATAGCCATAGCATCTGTTGCCCATTGACCCTGATCTGAAAATGGCAGCAATCGCGAACTCCATGTTCCGTCATTATCCATTATTCCTAATGACAACGGTTCATTAACAGTAACCATCACAAGCTCGTCTAGATTATCATCATCAACATCATAGACCTGTTGATGTTCATATTCTTTCGCAAAGATTGGTATTGGGCTAATGTAATTAATCGAGAAGTTGTTACCATGGAACACGTATGCATATGCATCAGGTGATTTTTCACTAATCAAGACAACAGGATCTGTTACACCGTCCCCATCAAAGTTTCCAGAGAGTAGAGCAAAATCGTAACTGTTTGTAAAAGGAAGAGTTGCACTATCCAGAAAGACACCATGCTCGTCGTATTTAGAGAGTGTCACATTTACATTGAGATGCCCCTTTGCAACGTAAATGACTCTGCTACCATCCGTCATGTTTCCTTCTGCTATCCTATTACGTGCAGTATAATGATGTAGCAACGTATCACCTATTGGTTCAGTTTCCCATACAAGATTACCCTGGACTGAGAAGGTTTCAGGAGTCGAAGGATTGCCAATTTCTCCAATGTTTAGGAACGTATCTCTAAATTGGATGTAGTATTCATAATTACCCCCATCTAATCCAACTAGAAAAGCAAAGTGAGTAATGCCATCGGTTGTTGAAAATAGACCATCATGAGGTTCTATCCAGATGCTTTCTCCCACCTCTCTGTAACGCAGAAGAGTCATGTCTATAGGCGAGCTGTCGTCAACTGACACCTCAACAGTGATGAAATCATCAATAACTGTCGGGTGTAATGGATTCATAGGACTTGGAGTAAGGATCGGAGCTTCAGTGTCACTCTTGATGATGTAGATATCTGATCCAACATCAGTTATGACTCGAAGCATCATATCCTCTTTCGAATCACCAGTCACCTCATGAACTATGAATTGGTAGGGATTCTCTATCAATGTTTCAACATATGATACGACACCATCGACACCTCGAAGTAGTCCTGGGCTCCCTGATACATCTTTGATCAATGCATCTGTTCTCTCATCAGCATCAATTTCTCCGAGGTCAAATGCTCTAAATGTTCCTGTAACCACGCCATTAACCGTATGTAGTAATGTCCCATCTCTACCATCGACCATGTACGCTTGTTCATCGTATCTCTCAATTGCATAGAAATCCTCATACTCATCTAGAGTGATGTTGCCTGACTGGACAAAGAAATTTGATGTAGCCACACCTCTCAAGTTTATTTTGTAAGCTGCAGTAAGATTCTCCCCGTGATAGACTGTGGCATTACCGTAGTAATCTGTAACAACAAGATCTTCTGCAATATCTCCGTGGTTGATTGTGTCAATGTCTTTGATGTAAACATGATCAACTTGATTGATCAAGTTACCAAAACCATCGAATATTGAGATGTTTCGGTATACAACATTTTGGATGCCCAATGCTAGGTAATCCTTTGCTCCATCATGATATCGTCCAACAGACTGATAGCCGACACGTGTAGACGTGTTCCATTGACCGATTGTAGAATTTGCAGCAACATCGAGTATTGTATGATACATATTCCCATTGTGTTTTAGGTAAAGATCTAATTTCCCATCAGCATTGAAATCTCCAATACCACTGATAATATGATACCAATTTGGAATGTCATAATTTGTAGTATACGAGAGAGTATCAAAATCTACAACAACTAATTCATATGTAGAACTAGATGTAGCTCGATGTGCGAACATGAACTCTGTTGAACCATCATCATCAATATCTACACCCTTTAAACTGCCAGGGGTGCTTCCATCTGGGACTGCAACTTGAAATGACACATCTTGAATTGGATCTACAAAGTACACAATATCTGTATCTCTGACATGATATGCGAATCCTCTGTAGGTGCCTACATCCCCTTCAACAATTGGAACATTTTCCTGTATACTATATGTTACAACATTGCTATCCTGTGAAAGAACGGAATCACTTTCAGGTGTAACCGATGTCTTTGTTACTGGTGATGTTGATACAGAAATACTGCTCATGATCAAGAAGAAGAACAAGAATGATAACAGTGCCATCTTGAGTGAGAACATCTCATATCCGGAAGACTGTTTCGCTGTAGGTCTGTACTTGTTAGGCTTTATCAAGAATGATGATTTTACTGATGATGCGTGCATGATGATTCATCTCCCATTTGCGATTGACAATTCAAGTTTCACACCGAATTCCCAACCATATTCGTAAGGTGCAACCACACTCGGGTAACATTGAGCCGTATATATGAATTCTGACAAAATTGTTTCCTCTTTCGTGATACAGTATCTATTGCAATCATATACGATATCATGGTTTGATTTATCTATACCATTTCAAACGATTCCAATCACACGGGAGAACGTTATCCACAATGAAGATAGTTGCTATTCTTGGTAGCCCACATGGAAAAGATGGAGCTACGTATGAGATTCTTAATCAAGTGCTAATGGCAAGTGAGAACGAGGGAGCGAAGACTGAGACAATTGTACTCAGTAAGAAAAAAATCCTGTACTGCGTTGGATGCGGGACTTGTCTGATGGAGGGTACTTGTACAATTCGTGATGATGTAGTAAGTATACAGGAGAAGATGATTGCCGCAGATGCTGTGATTTTTGCATCACCAGTCTATCTAGGAACTGTCACTGGTCAGATGAAGGTCTTCATGGATCGTTGCCTTCCAATTGGTCATCGACCACCCTTGATTGGAAAGTATGGACTTGCAATAACTGCCTCAGCAGGGATTGGTGATGAAAGTACAGTTCTGTACATGAGTAATGCATTACGAGCGTTTGGTGCCTCAATAGTTGGAACTCTTTGTGGTATTGGAGTAGGACCGGGTATGTTTGAAGACCAAGAAGTTCTCTACGAACATGCTCAGAGATTGGGCCGTCAACTGGTTACAGCAGTTCGTGAGAAACACCAGTACAACCTTACTGGTGAACAACTTCGAGACCGTGCTTTCTTCCGAGACCTGTTCATCAGGTATCAAGGTCTCTTCAAGGAGGACTATGAATTCTTCAAGGAGAAAGGATGGCTCACATTACCAACTGATGATGCCAAGGAAGTTGAGCGTATATTTGAAGAAGGAGAGCAACTTGAGACGGGTGTTGCGTTAGCACTGGTTCGAGAGATGTTTGAGAAGATGCCAGAGGCCTTTGATTCTGAAGCAGCTAAGGGTATAGAAATGGAGCTTCAATTTGAACTTCAGGAGGGTGATGAGACCCTCATCTGGCATGTTGTAATTAAGGATCAGAAATGTGAGAGTGGTGAGGGCAGTGTGAAGAAACCCTCACTGATCTTGAAGTGCTCAGCCAAAGACTGGATTGCCATGAGTGAAGGTAAACTCAGTGGAACCAGAGCATTTCTTAGTGGTCGACTCAAGACAAAAGGTAAGATACGACTCATGTCAAAGTTTGAGAAGGTATTTCCAACAGGTGAATAGAGAAGTCAATATAACCAACTTAATTCCATAGATGCTTTTGATCTTGGATATACTGCCTGAGAGTGATCGGCTCACGTCCGAGCAGTTTCTATATCACCATGCAGAGTTCAAGATGGGCGCAAAACTATGGTCCATATAACCTGACCTATTTATCTGACTGATTGAGAAGATTAATTTGGAGCGATGGATGACAATGAAGTTGTGGAATGGAGATGGAATGGACAATCAAGCAGCCTCTTGTCCTTGGGATTATACTCATCCTTGTTACTCAATCTGGTTATTTGGATTCTGAATCAACCTCAATCCAACCTCAAATTGCGTTTCCAGTCATGAGTCAGGACTATATTGACCTTGATGAAATCCATGTTCACGGTGATGATGAACTCTTCGCTATGGGGTTTGGGGGGATGGGAACAGCTGGGAGTCCCATAATAATTGAAGGCTTCAATGTGTCTTCCATTAACTTCGGTGAGATTGGTCTACATGTTATAATTCGAAATTGTTTGATTGGTGGAATCTACTTCGCTAAGTCCAATAATACGATCTTCGAAAATTGTGTGATTGAGAACTATTTCCGGTCTTGGGATTGTAATAATATCCAATTTCTATCAAACAATATCGAGTCTGGATTCATCCATATTGGGCGTGCTGTTGACTTTACTCTGTTCAATAACACAATTGGTCTAGAGATCCAGATCATGGGTGAATCCCTTCAGAATTGGAGACACGATTTCTCATTAAACACAGTTGGAGGAAAACCATTTGGGTATGTGGTCGATGAGATGGACTTGCTCTTCAATCCTGACGATTACGGTCAGCTTGTTCTTGTCAACTGTACAAACTGCGAAATTGTAGATGGAACCAGTGTTAGAGGTCGCTATGTCAGTTTAGGGCACTGTGCCAATTGCACGTTCTCTAGAAACACGAATTGGTTCTTTTCTGCTTCATATTCACATAATATCACAGCCTCCTATAACTCAGGAAATACCTCTATTTGTCGAGGAATCTATTTGGATATCTGTACTGACTCCATTGTTTACAAAAATTCGTTTTACGATAATGAAAAGGATGGAATTGGGCTGGCATTGTCTGTCAACTGTACAATTGCTAACAACACAGTTACAGGTTATACAGGTCTTAGATTGAGCGGGCAGACGATAGGTCATGGTGCATATGAGCAATCTGGAATCAGTCTCTATCAATCATCCTCGTGCTTAATTGTAAATAACACACTGTATGGAAACCCAAGAGATGGAGTCTGGCTCTTTCACAGTGGAAACAATCTGGTTCTGAGTAATGATATCAGAGAAAACTCAATAGCAGGTATTGAAGGTAGATCAAAGAACTCGTCATTTATCGGAAACATAGTCTGTGACAATGAGGGTCCCGGTTTCATTCTGGCTAGGTCAGATAATGGAATCATATCACAAAATGTGGTTTGCAACAACAGTGGTGGTATATTCATCGAGTATGATTCAGTCAATGTGACAATAATCTACAACACAGTCACCGATTCAAGCTATGGTATAAGGATTGATGGAGGTACGAACTTCACAATCCATGGAAACAATATGACAGGAACGGGTCTAATAATACGTCCGGGTTGGCAATCAGATTGGAACTTCTGGAGACACAATGTCACTGAAAATTATGTTAATGGTAGACCACTGGGATATTGGTGGGGACTTGACTCTCAGGAGTTGAACATCACAGATTATTCTCAAGTGTTCATTTGCTACAGCACCAATGTATCAGTTTCTAATCTAACAATACCTAGTACATCACTAGGATTAGTTATGGTACATACAAGTAATTCAACAGTCAATAGACTCACATTGAATGAATCTTCTTCTGGTATTGAACTATCTTACTGTAGTTCATGCATCATTTCTAATTCTATGTTCTTTAACAACTCAGATAGTGCAGTATATCTCTATAGGAGTTATAACTGCACAATTGAGTCCTCGAATTTTGAAGAGAATCATCAAGCTATTAGGATTTATTATGGCAGTGAATTGACTATTTCAGAGAACACATTTGCTAGTAAGTTAAATGGTATTTCCATGACCGGGTGCCGCAACTGTACAATAACCAATAACTCGTTCATTGGTTGCAGTCTATATGTCTCTGGAATTGGAGGAGATAGTAATCATCATGTAGAAGATAACTTGGTTAATGGACTACCGCTCGGATACTTCTCAGAGCTCTCGAACACAAAACTTGACATAGAGGACTTTAGTGCTGTAATACTCGTCGAGTGTGACAATGTCGTTGCATACGGAGGGACTTTCTCCAACGCATCGTATGGAGTAATAGCAATTTACTGTGCGGATATTGTTGTCGAGAGTGTTACGTGTACTATGCAGAAGCAATCTGGTGTCTATATTGAAGCTTCGTACAACTGTACATTGCTGAATTGCACCATGACTGACAACTCAGAAGCAGGTATCGAGATGGGGAACACCTGGTCTTCGAATATTGGGAATAACATCATCCGATGCGATATTAGGCATAATGACCGTGGTATGGATTTAACCTATGATCGGAGTACAACCATTCTTGATACCACCATTGAGATGAATTATGGTTATGGTGTTTTCTTGTATTATGGTGACTATTTCACAATGAGGAATTGCAGTATTACTGATAATGGGCTTGATGGAGTGAGAGGTTCGTATCAGTTCACTGCAATAGAAATTTCTCAGAACATCATATCCAGAAATGGTGGAATTGGACTTTGTGGGGTTCATGGCAACGTGACCGGGAATACAATCTCAGACAATGGATCTCATGGTCTGTTATTCGAGGGTGGTGTTATAGATAACAATGAGGTCCATTCAAACAATGGAACTGGAATCCTGTCTTACTATGTCAGAAATGCAATCATATTGCGGAACTCGATTACAAACAATTCTGAATATGGGATTTCTCTCCATCAGAACTATCTGAATCATATTTTCAATAACACACTTTTCAATAATTCCCTTGCAGCTAACAAACTTGGTAATGCACTTGACCATGGTATGTACAATCGGTGGGACAATGGTGAAATCGGTAATGCTTGGGACGATTGGTCTGGTGAAGGTGTATACAACATTCCCGGATTTGCAGGAAGTATCGACAGATATCCAAGACACTTCGAAACTGTAGTTACTACAATCGCTACGTCAACGAGTACATTCACAACAACCTCAACTTCTTCAACGACAAGTACTTACATTTCAACAACTCCTACAACTTCGATATCCCCTGATGGTTCATTTGTCCTAGTGATCGTACTAGTAGGAGTTGCAGGAGTATGCATTGTAGGAATCTCTCTACTAGTGTTACAGAAATACACAACAGAGTCCGTGAAACAAGGATTCACATAATGCCTCAGCAAGATATCAAAAAGAAATTGGAAGTTGAACGCATCTTTGAGAAAGGAGAATAGCTCGAGGGTGGTGTTGCTCTAGTACGAGTCTGATAATGTTTAAGAAAATGCTAGAAGCTTTAGGAAAGTGAAGAGACCCTCCTATTCTATTTCGCCTCAAATGATGAGTAGGATAACGTGACAAATTGATATGTTTAATGTGACTTTAGATTCTGATACTACTTTAAACAATTAATAATTCGAAAAGGTTAATTATGAAAAGTTGGTATACAACTTAGACGAGCTCTTTGGAGGGAGGTTTCGTTCAAATAAACTAGAATCGTGGTAGAGCCTATAAACACTAGAAAACTTAGACCCTTCTTATCGAATCACAATAAGATATCCATAAATTGACCATCAACTTTGCATTCACCTTTCCTGAAGACTCGTTCTTTGAGGGAATACTAAATGAGAAGATCAAATGTTATTGTTGCTAAAAGCGCAACCTTAGCTATAATGTTGCTCATAGTTTTTTGTATAGTGCAGCCTGTTGCTGCACAGGAGCAAATACCTGAATCAGGTAGCTTCCAGAATATTTCTGTTGAAGTTGCCTACAAAATGCTACGTCAAAAGAATTCCGAAACTCCTATTGTTCTTGATGTAAGGTATCAATGTGAGTATGATTCTGGACACTTGTTCGATTCAATTCTAATACCGTACGACGAGCTTGAGGCAAGTCTGGATGAACTTGTTGAGTACAAAAATCATGAGATAATCGTCTACTGTAAATCTGGAAATATAAGTTTGATAGCAAGTGATATTCTAGCAAGCAATGAATTCATTGAGGTCTACAATATGGAGGGAGGCATTCTATCTTGGATGGAGGCTGAATTTCCAATATACACAACCTATCATCATGTTACTGTAAATGAAGTTGGTAAACATCTTAAATTTGAGATTAATCCGCTCCTCTTATACCAGACAAATAGTGTACCATGTGCTGAGAACCCGTCTTGCTCTGAGGAACCAATAAGTCCTGAGCCTGTTAATGTCCAGTCGACTGTATTAGAAGAGGATAAGAGTCACACAGTCATCCACATAATGTATGAAGTTGACGATGTAGTTACTGAGTATACTATTACAAACACTCTGATGTGGAGTTACAGTGAACTCGTGGATGGAGGTGAGCGAACTGCAAGATTCGAGAGCTTGGAGATTGTGGGGCAGGAATCATCTTCAAAGTATCATAGTCTAAGTTACTCAGTTCTAAATACTGATTACAACTTTACTGTGCATACTTTGCTGATACCTTCGGATTCCGAAGTCTACGACAGTGCGTTCACAGTTATTAGCTATGTACCGAACTGTTTGTCAGAGGTTGTTACAAGAGAGATTGTGGATCTAAATCTGTCTGTTTCACTCTCGGACCAATATGCTATCTTAGGTAAAGTAGCTAAGAAAATTGGTCGCATTTACGAAAAGAGTGGCGACGAAGTACTCCAACAATTTGCTCCAAGATACCACACCATGAGTAAGGAAACTAAGTTTCTATCTAAACTAGTGAAGCATCAACTCCCAGAATATAACAGCGAAATTCTTAGTAACACTGCAATTCTGATGGATGCTGAGGAGGACAATGTTTTTGTTTGTCTTGCACACATTCTCATATGCTTAGCTTCTATTGCAGCAACACCTCATGTTTTAGCTGAGTGTGGTTTGTGCTACCAATTGATTGCGTGTATGGCTGCCTGCTGGAATGTGTTCACTGTCACCTGGTGTGTTCTTTGCATAGCAACAGGTATACTGGGATGTCTCATATGTGCTGGAGGATTTCTAGCAATTCTTGAAGGATGCTATGGTGCAGGTCACTGCATGGGATTATGGTAGTCCATTTAGTTAACGACAAAAAGGAGGTAAGAATCTGATGAATTTGCAATCGAACGAACCTGTACGTCATTGGATTGTGCGACTATGGCGAGTTATTACTTTGTCATTGTACATGGGTGCGGTGATACTGAGTGTTGCTGTCTGGTTACAATCTGGTGATTTCTCTGAGTCTGTAAGTATCTTGATATTGTTGGCTGTGGTTATTTTATGTACTGCCTATGCAGTGCATTCTCAATTTTCCATCAACATCTTTGGAAGAATGCAAGAACTCTCAGCTGAGTCAGAAAATAGGCTTACACTCTATAGTGCTATTGGACTGTACTTGGTATTTGTAGTGACGATTGGGTTCGTGTCTCTATACATATTGAAGTTGATTGAGGCACCACAAATAATCGCTGCATTAACAATAGGAGTACAAGGCATTATCTTTGTAGCTCTTGGCTACATAGGTATTGCTCGTTTAAGATAATTCAGAAGATTGTTACATTTACTATAGACAGCAGAACATAGTACTGATGTTGTAGCGTACTACAACATCAGTCACTTTTTTTGGAAGTCATCTCGGTAGTTAGTGTTAACGTAGTTACTGTCTTGTTAAACGATATAAATAAAGAAAGAGTGAGAGCACCCTAGTGCTCTCTTAGCCCTGTACTTAGACAGGATCCATCCGAATGTCCAGTTCCCGTACAAGTTCCTTGTAACGGTTCCTGATTGTCACTTCTGTGACACCTGCAGCCATTGCAATCTGTCGCTGAGTCACACGGTAGTCCGTGAGTATCGATGCGATGTAGATAGCTGCAGCTGCGAGACCTCGTGGGTCTCTGCCGGTTACTAGACCGGGCTTGGCTTTTGCCTTCTCAATGATCTCAAGAGTGACCCTCTGAACCTCACCGGGTACACCCAGTTGTGTGACCAGCCTTGGTACATAGGTCGAAGGCTCTGAGATAGGCATTCTCATCTTGAGTTTGCCTACAATCATCCTGTAGTGCTTACCAATCTTCTTCTTGTCAACTCGTGTGAATTGTGCAATCTCCTCAAGCGATCGAGGAGCCTGCCTTAGTCGACAAGCTGCGTAGACTGCTGCAGCTACAGTTGCATCAATAGACCTGCTTCTAACAAGTCTCTTGACTATCAACTTCCTGTAGATCATTGCAGCCTGCTCTTTGAGTCCTCTGCTGAGACCCATCTGAGATGCGAGCCTGTCTAGCTCTGTCATGGCCTGTGCAAGGTTCCTGTCAATGGAGCTGTGTACGCGACTGCGAAGCTGCCACTTACGGAGCCTGTGAATCTGAGCACGCTGTCTGGCAGAGAACTGCTTTCCAGAGGAGTCAGTGTCACGCCAGTCGATCATTGTAGAAAGACCCTTGTCGTGCATGGTGTAGCTGGCCGGTGCACCTGTCCTTGCACGTGAATCTGACTCTTGCTGTGTGAATGCTCTCCAGTCAGGTCCGGTGTCAATCCTATGATCTTCTATGACGAGACCGCATGCTGCGCAAATCTCGTCTCCTTTTTCTGCGTCTAAGAATTTCTCGTGTCCACCGCACTCAGGGCAGGTGAAGATCGTCTCTTCTTTAACGCTTGTTCCACTATTTCTTGAACGAACTGTTCGGGATGCCATTATTCTAATATCTCTCTCCTATTGGGAATGAGCCCTTTCGGGTCATTTAACGCGAATACCATCTTTGTGATTGCCCTATGGGGCCATTGTGATGCCGAGCTTCTGTACGAGCTCCTTGTACCTGTTTCTTACCGTAACTTCTGTTACTCCCGCCGCCATTGCAATGTCTCTCTGTGTAACACGGTGATCCATTAGAATGGACGCGATGTATATTGCTGCGGCCGCTAGTCCTCTGGGGTCTCTCCCAGTGACCAGGGTTCTCTGTTCCTTTGCCAGTTCCAAGATTTCAATCACTTTCTGTTGCACCTTTCCAGGTAGCTTCAGTTGAGTGATGAATCGTGGTACGTAGTTGGCAGGATCCGATATCGGCATTCTGAGCTTGAGCTTCTCGACAAGAAGACGATAGTGTTGTCCGATCTTCTTCCTGTTTACTCGAGAGTGTCTAGCAATCTCTTCCAATGAACGGGGTGCACTTCGTAGTCTGCATGCTGCATAGATTGCAGCTCCCACCATTGCATCGATTGACCTGCTTCGAGCGAGTCGTCGCACAATGAGGTTCCTGTACAGGAGCGCTGCGAGCTCCTTGATGCTCTTTGTGAGTCCAAGTTGCGAGGATAGCCTGTCAAGCCCAGACATTGCCTGAGCTAGGTTCCTGTCAACTGAGCTATGGACTCGAGTTCTAATCTGCCATTTCCGTAGCCGATAGATCTCAGAGCGTTTCTTTGCAGTGAATCTCTTTCCTTGCGAGTCATGGTCTCGCCAGTCAATCATTGTTGAGAGGCCCTTATCGTGGATCGCATAGCTCGTCGGGGCTCCTGCCCTTGAACGAGCGTCCTTCTCATCAGCTGTGAAGGCTCTCCACTCGGGTCCAGTGTCTATTCTGTGGTCGCTGATAACGAGTCCACAGGAAGAGCAAATCCTCTCGCCCTTCTCCAAGTACGGCTATCCCATATTAGTGAGAGAGGTTTAACAATGTCGTCCAAAGGTCGAAAACCTACTGGTCAAACAGACTTCAATTGCCCCGCGGGCGGTGGC
>JAEOST010000478.1 GCA_016840245.1 Candidatus Thorarchaeota archaeon | reverse complement strand
AGTGACAAGTCAACATGGAGCAGAAGGCGGAGCCAAGATTCGAGTTCTACGATTGCCATTGTGGAAATGCCATCTTCATAGATGGTGGTCGCACGACCTCAGTGGCTGTGATTAACTTCTATAACAAGATAGCTAGGCAAGAATATCAGATTGGATTCCATGTTGACTTTGGTCACAGAGATGGATGGTACTGTCTGCATTGTGGATCGCGGCATCCAAAATCTGAGGAGATAACTATAGTCTTTGATGACTGGATGCTACAAGATGAAACGCAGGAACTTCACGTATCATCAATAGCTGCAGAATAGAAGGAAGATTCTCACCCTCGAAGGTGAGAACCGTTCCTATGTCGTGAGTGCTATAACTCTGCACCACAATTCCTACATTCTAGTATTCCTTGTTCCGTCTTTGCACCACAGTATGGACATATGACTAGTATAGTCGCCGCTGCGGCAGCAGGAGCCGCTCTTGCAGCGGATGGTGCGGATGGACCAGGTGTCACAACATCATAGGCTCCAGGAGTTGGAGGGAGTCCATCGCCACCACGTCGTGAACAGACTACAGCTCCGATGCCAATAATTGCAATGATTGCCACACCTGCGATGACAATCGTCATCATTGAATCATCAGACTCATAATAGGAGGTCGTGCTTGTTGATGTTGGCTCGGTTGTAGTTGTGTCGGTGGTCTCAGTTGTGGTTGTTTCAGAAGGAGTCGTTGTTTCGGAGGTTGTGGTTGGGGCGGGTGTTGTTGTTGTGTCGGTGTTGTAATTGTAGTTATACCCAAGGGATATAGTCACAGTGTCAGCTTGATCCTTAGCATGGACGACTAAATGCCAAGTGTCAGTGTATGGTACATTGAATGTGCCAAATGAAGTCTGATGCATATTGGTTTCAGCAGCATATCTTGTATATGCTAAGCCATTATGAAAGTCATTAAAGTTATCATCATCACAGAAGAATACATCAACACCATCAGTGGAGAACCATGTTGAAACATGTCCAGATAGTGTACTACCTGTAGTGAAGGTAGCCCAAGAATGCCAGTAGTGATTTGGGTAGAGTACTATCTTATATTCTGTGTCATCGTAAGAACCAGGGTCATAATAGGGAGATCCGTCTCCATTCTCATCAGCCCCTATATCAAGAGTTACTGAACTCGAACCATCCCGATTGGAGAAAATAGCATACCATGTATCATCATATGGTATGGAGAAATCAAAACTTGCAATGTACCAATTTTCTAAGAGTTCGTAAACTGAAGCGGAACCGGTTGACTCCCATAGATCCTTATTAGCTTCGTCACAGATGAAGAAGTCTATCCATTGTGCTTCGGAGTGTGCTTCAAAATAACCACTAAAAGTAGATCCCGTTGTCATTGGATCATACACCAAGTACCAATTTCCAGCTTCAATCGTGACATTGGTTTCCTCAAGTTCCCAGTCTGCTGCATCGACAGCACTTGGTTGCAATAGAAACATGAGTGAAACCATGAACATCGCCAGTATAACAATTCGTTTCTCGTTCATTGTTGTCAGAACCCCACAGACCTGTATCTGATGAGATGAATCAGAGAATCTCATGATTTTAGTGAATATCAGTCTTTTCTAGAGTATCTGAAATCGTTAGGTTTACTCGGTTACTAGTGTATAAACCGATATTCTCTAGTAAAAGAGATGACAGATTGGATGAAATCGTGTGCGAAAGATTATCAGGATAAAATACAGAGATTAAGGTGAGGGTCGAGCCCAAAAAATGACGGTTGAGGAGAATCAGAGTCCAGAGGAGAACTACGCACTTCGCAGTGTTCTCGTAGTGATGAACTTCGCAGTGTTAGTACCAATTGCACTAAGTAGTTGGAGCTATAGTGCCGAGCTGTGGGATTTCATTTTCATTGGCGTAGGCGTTTGGCTTGCTTCTAAATTCGTAAGAAACGTCGCTGCTGCTCATGAGTTCAAACAGACACGTATGTCACCACAGAATGTGGATAAGATTGTGACTGAAGGTATCTATGCAAAGGTCAGACATCCTATCGCAGCAGGCGCTTTGTACATGAATATCGCATACGTGTTTCTGTTCCGGAGTCTAGCCATTGTCACGGTCCTGCCAGTATTCTTTGCTCTCTGGTTTGTCCTAGCAAAGTATGAAGAAGGTATTATGATCAAGAGATTTGATAAAGAGTACAAATTTTACATGATGAAGACAGGCATGCTCCGTGGAAGGGGCGGTGGCGCTCAGCAATATCTTGCTGGTTCTGGCTATGACAGCTACTAAGCTCGTTCAGTTTGAGTATATCAATCGAAACAGAGACATCCAGTCTAGATAATCTCAACAGGAGTAATCTCAGTAGGAGGCGGGATAGTTATTCTTGTCACTTGGTATGCTGCACCCATGAACTCAACATATCCAGTGATTTGAGTGATATCTCCACCAACATCACGAATGCTAATAACTACTGATTCAGATGTTCCAGGATGTACAGTTCCCAGACGTTTCATTCTGAAAGACCCACTGGCTGTTTCTAATCCACGTGGTAAGTTGACATTGACCACAACCATGTCTATTCGGGTATCGCGACCGTTACTCACATCCACTATGAATTCTAGAAGATCTCCCTTTGGTTTTAATTCCGATATTACTTTGACACCCTCTAATTCAGCAACTGGTTTAGGTCGTTCTGGTCTACTCATGCGATGCGATTGAACAGTTTGATCAGGCCTACGACTCACTGTCGGCTGTCGCTTTTGAGTATGTGAAGGACGTGTCTCTGGACTCGTTGTCCTCGGTGACCTACGAGATGGTGGGGATTCCTCACTCGGACTCAATCCGACCAATTTTATCAGGATTGGTCCTTCGTAAATGAGAAAAATCATACCTCCAAGTACAACTACAAACGTGACAATGGTTGACAGAAATGTCATTCGTAGACTGACATCCTGCAATGCCTCTAGAACTGGATCCAATATTGGTCTAAGAATTGGTCCAAATATCTCTTCGAGTTCTTCCCAGAACAATCCTGTGTGAGGTGTATTTGTTATATCAACCCTCAATCTGACACACTCTGTGATTAGATTGATTTGAACGGTTATTAACTTTGCATCTCTACTCTTGGAAAGAATAATATCATACATCGGGGATGCTATGAGGGGTGTTTGTTTGGCTGAGGCAAATGATTGGCCCCTTCTCTCAGAAAGGGTTTTTCGTATTAGAGGAAAACCAGGAAGCCTTGCATTAGCAGCGATGTTTTTAGTGGCATTTGCACTTCTCTTGTCGTTTGTGAGTCTCTGGTCTATTGGCAGGATACCTCAGGAGATGATAGATGTTGATTTACTACTATCTTCAGTTGCAGCAATTCTATTCTTTGGTGTCTTTGGCTGGGGTGCTTTGTTTCTAAAGCAGGCATACTACAAGACAATCGACCAACTCAGTTTCAAGGATACAGAAGAGAAGAAAAAATTCCTTGAACGTGATGCTGTATATTCTGATGCGCATGCCGCAATAGGGGTTATTCTAACATATGGTGCACTTATTGTAGCAATGAGTGTTTGGCCGCTATTTTCTGGTTTCTTTCCGCTGACTATGGAGTTGATGCCGTTTTTTGTTCTAGTATGCATATGTATGGGCTTAGTAGGATTGCTAGGTGTAGATGCAATTGGTGCAATTCCCAATCTACTCATGCTTCCCCATGAACTTAGACATGATCTGCAGATTAACATCCTTCGACCGGATAGATGCGGTGGTGCAAAAGCTATCGGAGACTTCTACTTTGTCTTCACGGTTCTTGTTGCTGCTGTAGGGTCTTTGACAATTGTTATCGCCAGGTCACTGGAACAAGCAGTTGTTGGATACTTGCTTGCATTTTCATTCATGCTACTGGCACTAGCTGTGTTCCTGATTCCTCAGATGTCGGTACGTACAATTCTCAAGGACGAAAAGTTAACGAGACTTGAAGAGATATCTGAGAGAGTTGAGGAACTGAGTGATCCTAAGCGTGAGCACTCAGAGGATGAGATGTTGGTTTCATTTATTCAGCTGCAATCGTTGATTATGCTTTATGGTGAGGTTGAGAAATTGCGGGAATTCCCATTTGAAACAGGGATGTTCCAAAAAGTAGTAAGTACAGCATTGATACCGATATTATTGGAGATTCTATTCATAATCTTCCCATTTACATGGTAACTGGGAGTTCATCAGGAAGTTCGCCTTCACCAAGTGGGAGAACGTCAAGCTGAGTCAAGATAATCTCTAGTAGACAAACAAAGTGATCTGAATCTAAATCGATGAGTTTCCCCTCTATTGCATCATCCATTGCATTGTAGATGAACTCGAAATCATTTCCAGAGACCGAGTCATCGATTATCCATGACCGTTTCAGAATAGTGAACACCGTTCTATCATCGTCGAGATTCTCCCCCTTTCGAATGTCAAGGCCTCGAACATGCTTCGGGGATGATACGTAGTGTAGCATCGCAGATGAGAGCGCATCATAGAATGCTGCCACTGCATCTGGAATGCGTCCTTGTGATCGACGGATTCGTCCACCCCGTACATGCAATTTTGCCCTGAACAAGGCGTCTTCATGAGTAGACAATCCAGGTTTGATTAGTCCGAAATGAGGCATGGCTATCAGATAGATACTTCTCGTAAGAACTGTGAAAAGGTTGTTGCTATGGTCGCGGTAAATTGTCATTGAGATGTGTGACATCACCTGCGTCTAACACAAACTCAGTTCCATCATCTTCCACTATGACTAGAGACCCAGACTGAGTAATTCTTGCTGCTAGGCCAGTGTGCACATCTTCATCAAGAGTAGCAGTGACACGTCGTCCTAAGGTTGAACTCATTGTGGTCCATTCTTCAACCACGGAATAACCACTATCAGGATCTTCAAGAGAAGCTATTCGTGATAAAATGTGATCAATAACGTCAACAATTATACATTCCAAAGAGTATTGCTTGCCTGTTACCGTCTGGAGTGTTGTAGAACCAAGTTGCAGGTCTTGCTGCAGGTCACTAGTTGGAAAATTGACATTTATTCCTATACCAGTCACAGCATAGCGTTGAGTTTCAGAGGGGAGTATCAGCTCGGTAAGTATACCCCCAAGTTTCTTCTCTTCAAGCATCAAATCATTTGGCCACTTTAGAAACACCGGAACTT
>JAEOST010000477.1 GCA_016840245.1 Candidatus Thorarchaeota archaeon | reverse complement strand
TTGATGGCCTCGCTGAAGGAGTATACGATGTTACCCTGACGGTTACTGATCTTGGTGGTAATTCAGCAAGCTCTTCAGTACAGGTTATCGTTAGTCAGCCTGATCTATACAACTATGTAGTTCTAATCGGTAGCTTTGCTGCTCTCATTATCGGAATGACACTTATCTTCTGGTACTTCCGATATCGCTGATCAAAATTGCCGGCACTCTTCGTCCGGCAATCTTTTATCTATTCCATAGGAGTCGAGAGAAGGCCTTGAGAAGAGGTCTAATCAAATAACAATATGGTGCGAGAAAATGACATACATCCATGTAGGTGACGTCCTTGCTGGAAGTCACGAGGGTGAGAAAGTCCATCTGCGCGGGTGGGTACATCGTATCCGAAAGCAGAAGAAGATGGTCTTTGCCTTACTTCGTGATCCAACAGGGGTCGTCCAGACAGTCATCAAGAAAGACATCGTCAGCGAAGATGAATATGCTGATGCGATGAAGATGCTAATAGAATCCCTCATTGAAGTCGAGGGCAATGTGAAGGAAGATTCACGAGCCGCTGGCGGATATGAGATGCAGGTGGAGAAATTCAAAGTCCTGCACTTTGCAGAGGACTTCCCACTCACCGAGGATCTTTCAGTCGAGTACCTTAATGATAATCGTCACCTATGGATGAGATCTCGCAAGCTCACAAATGTACTCAAGATTAGAGACGAGGTGTTTAGGTCCGCAAGAGAGTATCTTCGAAAACAAGGTTTCTATGAGACCACATCACCAATGTTTGTAACTACAATGGGTGAAGAGGGTGGGGACCTGTTTGAAGTGGACTACTTCGGACGTAAGGTCTACATGACTCAAACTTCCCAGATGCACTTAGAACCACAACTCTTTGCAATGGAGAAAGTGTTCACACTAGCCCCTTCATTTAGAGGAGAGAAATCTCGAACTCGAAAACATCTAACTGAGTTTTGGCATCTTGAGGCAGAGGAAGCTTGGTGTGACCATGAGTGCAACTTAGTTAGACAGGCAGAGCTGATTAGTTGGATGTGCCATTCGGTAGCTGACAACAGACCAGATGAACTGAAAGAACTTGGTGTCGACCCAGAACGACTCTATAAGGTCAAACCCCCATTCGCTAGGATGACATATGACAAGGCTATCTCTGTTTGTCAGGATGCAGGCCTTGACATAAAGTGGGGTGAGGACCTTCGGTCTGAGGCTGAGGAGATACTCACAAAGGATCGAGACCATTTCATCTTTGTTGAGTACTATCCAAAGGACATTAAAAGTTTCTACATGAAGAACAATGAGGCTGACCCTCGTACATACAAGAACTCAGACTTGCTGGCTCCTGAGGGGTATGGTGAGATGATTGGCGGAAGTGAGAGAGAGACCGATGCCAATTTGATAATCGAGAACCTTCACAGAATTGGTGATGATCCTGAGAACTACAAGTGGTACATTGACATACGACGTTATGGAAGTGTTGAACACTCGGGATTCGGAGTCGGTATAGATCGAATGATCACTTGGATGCTCGAGTTAGAACATATCCGTGATTGTGTTCCATTCCCACGAACTGTTACCAGAGTCTATCCATAGGGGGAATAATCCCCCTTCTCATTTTATTTTCTAATTCAAACTACCGAATACCTGATTAAGTTTCATTTACTCATTCTACATGAGTAGGATGAGAGATATCGAAATTATTCTTTCAAAAGAGACCTTCATACCAGGTGACTCGGTTGAAGGATATGTGCTCATACGTTGTGATGATGAATTCAAGTGCAATAGTATCAATATGTCATTTCTTGGAGAAGAAAGAACTAAATTTGTGGTTCACACGGGAAAGGTAACAATTGTTTATGACGATGACAAAGAGCATTTCAATGAGCAAATCGAACTAGCTCCCGCTTCAACGATTCCATTTGGTGAGACAAGATATGACTTTTCATTCAAATTGCCCGAGGAAATACCTGCAAGCTATCTTGGTTCCTATGGATGGATTGAATATACTCTTCAAGCAAAGATAGAGATTTCATGGGCGCGCGACCCAAAGACAAAGTTACTTCTTGAAGTAACACGACCGGAAGACAGCGAACTGATGTCACCTCAATCATTTCAGGACCGTATTGAAGGTGACATGGTATCACTGCTTCGTGTTGAGGGATCAAGTGACATTGTGAATTTAGGTGAGGGGTATGCTTTCAGGGTGATGGTTGACAGAGATGCTAAGATTCGTGGCTTACGCGCTGAGTTAATTCATATCGAACATGTTGAGCCTGATGGTCGAGAAACTGACAAGGAGACTCCCCTTGTCGAATGGTATATGAAAGATGAGGACTTACGAAGGGATTCGTTTATTGAAGTGACACTTGAGACCCAATCTGACTGGCCTATACCTTTTACTACTGACCTCATCCAATGTCACTATATCCTAAAGGTCACTCTTGACATACCCCGTCGTATTGACAAGAATTTGATATTCCCAATTCGCCAAGTACGACTGAGGTCATCAGGTATGGATTCTGAGTTTTCGTCCACATTCTAGATTCACGATGTAGCTTTAAAGACACAAGAAGAATCTAATCTCAGATAGCCACAATACTATGTACCTCAAAAGGAGAGATTATTGTGTTGAAGGACGTGGCTTATCAAATAGGATTGGCTGGAGGAGCTGCCGCTGCCTTCGTGGCATGCGCTATACTTCAGTTACCTGTGTTACTAGGAATTGGGTTTATCCCTTGTGCACTGTTCGGTTTTCTAATGACCATGACATGGCACAATAAACGAGAATTGAATCGCTCGATCGATAGGGAGAAGGACAATCTCACAAGCGCATTCGAGGAACTATCCTCTGTCATTCAGTAAAATCAAAACACACAAGAGTGCAGCTGATGCGAGAAAAGCATGCTGCTCTCTTGATGAATTCGGGAGTTTTCTAAGTGAGTAATGATTGACATGAAGAAATCCGTCCTCATCTCATTGACACTCATTATGTTGCTACTTCCCTATACGAGTACACTTTCTACAGGTTATCAAGTCTCTCAGATTAAGGAGAACCGATATACTCCTTCATTGTCTTTCAATTCAACACTCTTTTCCACTTTTCTTGGTGGAGATGGAGCTGAATTCGGCACTGGACTTGAGATTGATGGTGAAGGATTCGTATACGTAGTTGGTCATACATCAAGTGCAGACCTTCCTATGGTGAATGCATTCAATGACACTCTTCAAGGATATGAAGATGGATTCATCATAAAAATAGACCCAAACTACACATCGATTGTGTGGAGTACTTACCTTGGTGGGTCTGATCTAGATGGTATTCATGACATAGTAATAGATGATGAAAACAACATCTATGTTGTTGGTTCAACATTCAGTACCGATTTTCCAACCAAGGATGCTTACGATTCAACTTATAATGGTGGCACAGATGCCTTCATCTCGAAGTTCAATTCATCTGGATCACTGGTTTATTCCACATATATTGCTATGCCATTTGATGAGATAGCAAGTGCTATAGCAATAGACACCAGAGGATGCATGATAATTGCATTGGATGGCATTAGCGCATTTGAAGACTTGTATACTCGAATTGTAAAATTAAGTCCTATGGGTGATCTAGTTGAATTCAATCAGATATGGAGTGGGTCTAGTGACGATTATATAGGTGGTCTAGCTATTGACTCTACCGACAATATTTACTTTACAGGAACAACAGCATCATCAGATTTTCCTACGATTAATGCATATGACTCTGAAAGGAGCGGAACTGAAGATATCTTCATCGTGAAGTTGAATTCAACAGGTCACACAAAATTCAGTACCTATTTTGGTGGATCTGATGATGATTGGAGTTCCGAAATCTGTCTGGATGAAGGTGGGTCTATCTATATCACTGGTGGAACATTCTCAACAGACTTTCCGCTAACAATACCATCAGGACCACGCTTGATGGTTGATGCATACATGTCAAAGTTCGATACAAATGGATCCGTACTTCTCTATAGCACTACTATTGGCGGAACAAGTCAGGATATGGGAAATGATTTGGAAATTGATACAATGGGTTTTGTTTACATCACTGGAGGTACCTATTCCTCGGACTTTCCAGTCATAAATGCAGATGGGGAATTCAATAGGATTGAAGACATATTCGTATGCAGGATTAACACTTCAGCAAATGAGTTTCCTGACAATTTTGTATATTCAAATCTCTATGGTGGTTTCGAGGATGAGTCAGCTGATGCAATAGCCATTGATCCTGAAGGTCATCTTGTAGTTCTCGGAACTGGTTACTCAAACGACATTCAACTTGTATCACCCATCGATGATACTACTGAGGATCTAGAGATGATGCTATTTCGTATACGTAATGATTTTGATTCAGACAATGATCAGATGCCTGATTGGTGGGAGTTGTATTATTCTCTTGATCCGCTTTCAGCAGATCATGAAGGAGATCCTGATTTCGATGAGTTAGTCAATCTTGAGGAGTATTTTCATGAGACCGATCCACGAAACAATGACTCTGACTTCGACCAGATGCCAGACGGATGGGAGGTCCAATGGGGACTTAATCCAGTATTTGACGATGCGGATCTTGACCCAGATTATGACAATCTCACGAATCTAGAGGAGTATTATATGGACCTCTATCCTTATAGCAGGGATGGTGATGACGATTCCATGTGGGATTATTGGGAGGTTAACAACTCTCTTGATCCGCATTTCGATGACTCAGACTTCGATTACGATGACGATGGAATAATCAATCTGATTGAGTTTAGATGGGGATGTGACCCATGGAATAATGACACTGACTCTGATTTGATGATTGATTCATGGGAGATATGGTACTCTCTGAATCCACGAGTCAATGACTCAGCACTAGACTATGATGAAGACTTGTTGACCAATCTTCAGGAGTACTACCTTGGGACATTGCCTGACCGTGAAGATTCTGATCGGGACGATATGCCTGACGGTTGGGAGTACTATCATGGTCTCGATCCTTTGATTGACAATGGTGAACAAGATGCCGACCTTGATGGAATCACCAACTACCAGGAGTATCTGTATAATACACATCCTCTTTCAAATGACACAGATAGTGATGCACTCCCTGATCTCTGGGAAATTGACTCAGGCACGGATCCACTAGTTGATGATGCTCTGCTATCCTATGACTCAGATGAACTTACCAACATAGATGAATATCTCAATAACTGTGACCC
>JAEOST010000476.1 GCA_016840245.1 Candidatus Thorarchaeota archaeon | reverse complement strand
GCACCAATCTCACCTATGGTCAGTAAGAAAGACAACAAAATGATGGGTGCAACCAACGACTGTATCCTCTATGCAGGAAGTACCTACTATGATATTCGACCTGAGGAAGGAGACGACTTGGAGAAACTTACCAACGATGCACCTTCTTCGAATTCAGAGCAATACGGGCAGCCATTCTACAAGCTGTTCAAGAGCTTTGACTTTGATTTCTACAAGGTCGACCCGTTATTGTTCAGTCCTGCAGAAGTGACAATCAAGGACATCAACACTGGAGATAGTTACAAGGCTGGAGAGATTAACGTAGATGTGCTAAAGACGTCACTTGAGCTCTAATCAGGTGGCTTCCATCTCATCAACAATCTCGATTGCATCCTCTAGAGCAGGTTCGATAACATCTGCCTTGGGCATTGGTTGTTTGAAGCCCAAGGCAATCATTATTGTACCAATGATTGCTACAATGGACATTAGGCCAAAGGTCAGTGGGAATCCTGATAGTGGTAATAGCCATCCAAAGAAGGCAATGAGGGGCATTGCCATTAGGAGAGCAAGTGTGGGTTGTAGTGAGTAGACGCTGTTTCTAATCTTGTTGGGAATAACATCAAGCATGACTCGCTGTGTGAGAATATTGGCAAGTCCACCAAAGGCATCAGATATGATGAAAACGATGAATAGCAAAACCATAGGTACGACTGATTGCGCAGGCATCTCGATTATGGCAATCTCTGTAAATGGTATGTACAGTCCAACTATGTTTACTGCCTCAGTTGGTGCTGGGAATAGGAACATGATTAGTGCCAATGCGATACAGAACACGAATCCCATGAATTGAAAGAGCCTGAATCTTGGTGTCCATTTCACAGGATCAAATCTCTTAGCCCATATTCCACTCCGTTCCTGAGCAACTGCCTCTGGGAAGAATACCAATGTGCGGTACGATGATACTGCTATATCGTTGAAGAGATATGCAAAGTAGAGTGGGAACAATACGATGTGCCACCAGACAGTACCCACTGTCCACATTACGACTTCTCCTAGAAGGACTAGGGCAACAAATCGTGACGAGAACAGGAATTTTACACCATCTCGGAGGATTCCACCGTATTGGCTGAGCGATTTGGCCTCAGTTTCCTCGCGAGCTCCTGGAAGATCCTTGATAACTATCATCACTACAACAGCAAGAAGCACACAGGAAATGGCCTGAACTATGAAGACTGTTTCACGGAAGAATATGGTTGCTAGTATGCTACCTGGAATAAGGACTAATGTTGAGGAGAGCTGCCATATCATACCAACTTTCCCCCAAAACACGCCATACTGCTTGCGATCCTTGTCATTCGGCATTGCTACACGGTAGTTGTTGTCAAACCATGCGTGGAAAGCACCGCTCTCCTGTGATGAGCCAAGTCCCATTAGAGCATAGATTGCAATGAACACGAAGAAGGGTGTGTCATAGGTCAACTGGGCAGTCAATCCGAAAGCGACTGCATAGCAAAGAAGTGCTGAAGCGATTACATATCTCTGACCGATGTGATCTCCAAGTGCGCCTGTAGGATAGTCAAGAAGCACCTGGACACCAAACTGAATCACAGTAAGAATTCCAACGAATATTAGGCCATCAAAATAATTACCTCTACCTAGAGATTCTGAGATGAAAATGACCCAGAATGTAGTGGATATCTGAAAGGTTGCTGCAAATAGTGGTAAGATAATAGCCATTATTTTCGCCAGACGGAATCCTGCCTCACTGGCATCTTCCATTCCGAAGAATCTGGCTAACATACTCATCGCTATCATCTCTTAACCGTAGTAGAAGGTAATCGAAGACCTTGGGTTTCCGCTATTAGGTTTGTGTACAACGCCAATAGTTTTCGTCCACTCCGAGCACTTTATCATGTATTCAATGTTGGATTTTGTGAGTAAAATGATTGTAAAAGTCAGGTTCCGAGGTCCTTTGGCGACCAGAATGCCCTCTGAAGTATACGAAATAGAAGTAGAAGACGGGAAGAACCTGAAAACAGCACTCGAACAACTCATTTCTACCCATGATGAAGTGAAAGAACATTGGCAGTCACCTGAACAGATGGACCGGGAGACCCTCTTGCTGAGAAATGAGGTCGATATTGGTCTATTGAAAGGTCTAGATACTCCTCTTGAGGATGGAGATCTGCTAGTTATTCTACCTCTGGTACATGGTGGTTAGACAAAACCAGCACCAGCATGTACAGCTTTGAGATTGAGTTCTAGATATTTTTCAGGAACAGATTGAGAAACAGCTTTCTCAAGGGCTTCTGATGAGATTTCTTCAATCTTCTTAGCAAGAGCGCCAAGCATGACCATATTTGACACAAGTCTAAGACCGAGCTCATCAGCGGTCTTCATTGCTGGTACATTGATTATCTCAAATCCTGAATCAACTTTAGATGTGTCGACTAGGTCAGGGTCAACAATAAGTACACTGTCTTTCTTTGCATCTTGGAGATACATCTCAAGAGCCTTCTGGCTCATGACAACGAAAATGTCTGATTTTCTGACCTTGGGATAGTGAATATCCCCAGTACTTACAATAACCTCACTCTTTGCAGCGGTTCCTCGGGCCTCAGAACCATAACTCTGACTCTGGACTGCATTTAGACCTGCTATGACTGCTGCGTTTCCAACAATTACTCCTGCAAGAACAACACCCATTCCACCAGTGCCTGCAATTCGGATTTCGTGTCGCATCATATTCACTCCTGAATTTCAGAGAACATGTCCTTCATAGTGTCAAGAAGACCAGGATTATCTCGGTCTACAAATACACCAAGGTCAAGCCCATCATGTGTGGGAACTGAGTGAGTAAGAGGGTCATCTTTCTTGCGAACAGGGAGGGTCTTGAACCATTCTAAGAACTTCTGTTGGTTGCCCACCTTTGCCCTGCGTCCGTATGCGGTTGGGCATTGACTAAGCATCTCTACGAAAGTGAAACCCTTGCGTTGAAGAGCAATTCTCATAGAGCGAGCAGCTTGGTTCGGATGCGCGGTGGTCCATCGTGCGACGTAGTTTGCGCCAGCTGCGGCCACTAAGCGGGATATGTCAAAGGGTCGTTCTGGATTACCGTAAGGTGTTGTAGCTGTCGTATCTCCTGTAAAAGTGGTAGCACTGACCTGTCCACCCGTCATGCCATAGTTGTAGTTGTTGCTTAGAATAACTGTCATGTCGATGTTTCGACGGGCTGCGTGGATAAGGTGATTTCCACCAATGGTTGCTAAATCCCCATCCCCAGATATGACAACAACTTTCAGTTCAGGACGGGCTAATTTTAGGCCGGTTGCAAAAGCGATTGCACGTCCATGAGTTGTGTGTAAAGTATCAGCCTTGAAGTGTGGAGAGGGTATCCATGCACCACAGCCAATTCCTGAAACAAAAGCAAATGCGCTTAGATCCTCATGATCGAGGTCGCGAACTGACTTCAGGAACGCATTGGTAATGGTTCCATTGCCGCAACCTGGACAGAACGGACTTGGAAGCGCCTCTTCACGAAGGAATGGTATTGAGATATGGGGAGCAGGTGTTGTCACAGCTATCACCGACTACTGATTTGGGCGGAACGCTATGAAGTTAATAACCTAGCGATACGAGCTGTTCCCAATTATAGATGACTACGTCTTTTCAAAACAATGACTACAATAATGATCAGAGCGCCCATTGCTCCACTGAGTAGAACTATTGGAACAAAATCGGAACCTAGGTCAGTTGTTGTATTGTACCATACAGGAGTAGAGTAATGAGCTGTTGCGATGGGGGAGGCATCAGTACTACTTCCAGTACCCGAAACCAAGTACGGTTGATCAACAAATCCATTGAGATCCTCATCGGGAGAGGTCCAATCGTTCCAGAAGTTTTGGTGGAATGTATTCTCGGTACCGTTGTCGCACGCCTGAGGAAGTCTATTATCGATGAAATCATTGAATTCAACAGTGATGTTATCAGCTGAATTAATTGCCACTCCATAGCCTGTGTTGTTAGTAATCCAATTCTCGGCGACATAGTTATGATGAGTAGATGATGTAATGGTGACACCGTTCCCTTGATTGTTGTATATCCAGTTTCCAGTGATTGAATTCCCAGAAGCACCTATGAATATCCCATCATCAGTGAGATTGTAGATCCTGTTGTTGCTTATTGTATTGTTATCAGATCCTGGAGTTAGGAGAACTGAGTGCATACCATCATGAACGATATTGTCACTGAAGGTGTTGTTACTATTGGTGCCAGACGTAAAGAGTGCACCTTCTTCATTATTGTAAAACTCGTTACCTGTAATTGAATTATTATAACAGAAGAAATCGAAAAAGACTCCATCCCATTTGTTATCATAGATTTCGTTGCCTGAGATAGTAGTAAGATTACACCGGATTAGATGAACTCCCACTGCCGTAAAATGGAGGGTATTGTTTGCTATGACAACATTTCTCGTGCCAGCCAAGACAATGCCACAAAGTACCTTCGCAACACCATCAAACTCGTTGTTCCTGAATACAATGTGCAAATCAGTGTATGAAAGTCGAATCATGTGGTTTGCTACCCGGAACTTGTACCCCTCGATTATGACCGGATCATCAGCTGTTCCTGTGCCCGGCCAGCCTTCTTCGGCAGCTTGTTCAAGCACACCTTCGTTACTGTGGAGGTAGATGGGTGCATGCTCTTCGAGTTGTGACGTGTCAAATGAATTGGAGGGATTCTGGTTCACTGATACTACTGGAGCAGCAGCAGAAAACAAAGGAAGTAGCAAGAGAATCACTAGTAATAATCCGTATTGTATTCTAGCACCCATTGTTCATCTCTCCGATAGCATCTTTTCGATAACTTGGGTTCATATGCTCTCTGAACGGGAAGCGCTGTACAGATTATGTTTCTCCATGATTTCTCCTTTCATCTCGTCAGTATACTCTACTATCAGTTCTTTTCGTAATGAGTCCGGAATTGGTGTACCTTGTGCAAGATGTTCACCAGCTTTACTGATGGCCTTGAGAAAACTAGAGAGCTGTTCTCTCCCTTCATCATCCTGTAAGATTTGTCCTGCAGGTAGGAGTATGTGAAGTGCGGATGGGAAGAGCCCACGAACTACATTGAATGCGCTACTCTCTGGAAAACCACAGTTCGCTGCTATGACCATCTGCGGGAATTTTCGTTGTCTTCCAGGATGGACTACCTCTCCATCTTTCACAACCATCTCAGGAAGGCTGAATGGAAAAGTTCGCTCGACTAGACGCTGCATATAATGAGTGATGTTGTTACCATAGATAGGGGTTCCAAAGAGAAGGATATCGGCATCACCGATTTTCGGTAGTATCCAGTCCACATCATCCCGATGTACACATTTTCCAGGTGTTTTCCACCAACAAGAAAAACAACATCGACACCCATTGATATCTAAGTCCACGATATAGTGCTTCTCAATCTCAGCGCCTCCTTTTTGGGCACCTTCAATAAAACGGTCCATGAGAACGTCACTGTTACTCCGTTCCTTTCGTGGACTAGCGTTGAATGCGAGTAGCTTCATGTTTCGGAGTGCAATTTGTGGGCATATGACTGTTTACAGAAACGCAACCGTCTTGGTTATGTAACGTTTAGCAATACTTGCTATTTCTTAGAAATCCATTCCTGAATGTGTTTGAGATGTGATTGATAGTGCCAGTATCGCCAGGCAATGACTTTTCGACCTGAAACGGATTCATCTGCCCAATTATATTCGAATGTCTTTTCGAGGTCCTCTTCAGTGAGTTTCTCGATCTCTTTCAATAACGCCTCATACGCTTGACGGGATTCTTCCAAGACCAAATTGAGAGGTACGGCTTGATTCTTCTTCGTATACTCTGCATTTAGGACCTTCAAATTCTCTCTGACTTCGTCCATAGGAATATCTGGAACTGGCATCAATGGTTTCTCACCCTTGGCTAGAGATTGAATCCAACCAATTCCATGGTGTTCCCATGTAGTGATGTGAGCTACTATGTCCTTGGCGGTCCATTCTCCTTGGATTATTTCGGTTTCCATCTGTTCAGGGGTCAGAGCGTTCCATGCACCCTCGAGTTCTTCACGCACTGATTGAAGTATAGCAACCATCTCGCTCTTCGTTTCTTTTCCAGTCTTCAATAGAAATCCCACCAGCTTGGGCGTAGTCATAAGGGACTGTTTTCAGCAACTAAAGACCTGCCACAGTTCACACAGGTCTGGTTTCTGACAGATGAATATGGATAGTCGCAATGAGGACAGAATCGCTTTCTGAGTCTATAGCGATAGATTTTGGGCCTTTCACCTATGTCAGATCCCCACCACTGGCCTAGAAGAATTGCTAGACCCACAAGACCAAGAATAAGAAAAACAAGAAGTAGTGGATACTCTTGCGAATAGCTAGCAGTCCAGACTGCAATGAAGGGAAGAAGCAATAGAATCATCAACGCTATGAGGATATTTATCACAATTCTGAGATTCAAACTTCCCACCAGTACATACCACTCAGATTCAGACCTTATACGTCCTTTGACTTGCGAAGTCTGTCGTCTTAACAGAGGTTTTAAAACGGGATTTTTTCGCGGGAGGTCTAGTCTGCACTTTTACTTTGAAAGGTGATAATAGGATGTCAGATGTCGCAGCAATGAGAGCTTTCAACCGTGAGATGGCCGCAGTAGTCGGTTCATCCATTGAAGTTGAACTGAACAACGGAAAGAAATACGCAGGAACACTCATCGGTATCGATCAAGCTACCCTTAGCATTGTTCTTGCAGGTGTTACAGGCGATGCGGCTGTACCAAAGATGTTCATCTACGGTCCAAGCATTGTTTCATTCTCTGTCGCAGAACAGGAAATCAGCTTAGAGGGACTTGCCAAGGAATTGGAGAAGCAGTTCCCACCTGGTGGAATCCAATACTTTGCTGATAGAGCTATAATTGTCGTCATGAATAAGATTCGCATTACTCCTGAAGGTGTTGATGGAACCGGTCCACTCTACGAGAGAGTTGTCCAAGTTGCAGAACCCTGGCTTAGGGAGCGCGGAATCTTAGAGTAATATGATGTAAATGGATACAATTGATAGTTACTCGGTGTCTAATCTAGTCAAGACTAGGCCTAATGCTGCGACGATGGCCTATCCTACTACATCCTTGCGCTGAATCCAAAGTACATATTCGTACCTTGTGATTCAATCATGGGTAGATTGTGTTGGTTACTGATGAATTAGTACCAAGTACATGGGGAACTTTCTGGGATCATTTTGGAGAAACACTTGTTCGATTACTAGAGATCAAAGAAGGTTCAAAGGTCCTTGATATTGGAACAGGTGGCGGAGCAAATCTCTATCCAGCAGCAAAAAGGGTCGGTAAGAATGGATATGTGACAGGTGTCGAGTTGTGCGAACACTGCGTTGACAAAGCAAATGGTGAGATAAACCGCTGTGATATTTCTAATGCGAAAGTTCTCCTGAAAGATGCTACAGATACTGAGTTACCGGATGCCAGTTTTGATTATACCATTGCTGGGTTCATCGGATGGGATGACTACTTTGATTTCAATACCCTGAAGTTTGTCACTGAAGATTTACTCACGAAGGAGATTCTCCGAGTGTTAAAGCCAGGCGGGTACTTCGGACTGAGTACATGGTTAAATCAAGAAGATTTGGACTGGATGAAGCGTTTTTTCAACTCTCATGATATTGAATGCAGGACGAACTACCATACTGAACACGAAGAAGGTTGGCGTGCTATCATGAAGGATAAAGGCCTCAAAGACCTTAGATTTGTGACAGAGATTCATCATCATACGTACACTTCAGTAGATAATTGGTGGAAAGAGATGATGGACTATAACTGGATTGATGACAAAGATGACGGTGAGATCATCACTGAAGATATCAAATCAGATGTATATAGAGCCATCAAGGAATACATGACAGGTGATGGGGGAGTGCGATTCAGCAGAACTGCAATCTTTATGACTGCACAGAAGACCTAGAATTTTGTCAGAAACTCTAAATCCTGCCCTGATTCTGATTATTTAGTACAAGAATGGGTGTTTTCTATGGCTAGTTGTGATAGTTGCGGTGGTAATATCGATGCAAACGAAACTGTATGTCCGTACTGTGGAAGTTCTATCAGGAAACAAGCAGAGGTCAGCACAGGAGATAGAATTTACAGAACTAGACAAGATGCCGATGGAATGACCCAAGTCAGCTTTGGAGATGGTAAAACCGGAAGTCGACCTTCCTCTGGAAAACGAAACGTAAGGACTCAGTATCGTGCTGGAGGTGGCTCTGCTGGAAACATATCAGGAGCAATAGTAACGAAACTGGACGAACTCCATCAACAGATAAAGAGGGTCCCAGATCCGAAGCGTGGTGGTTCAAAGGATGCCGGAATAATCCTTGTAGAGGCTTTAGCTACCATGGGTGATATACTATCATTCTATCAAGACGGTATTGTAAATGAAGCTCACCTTGATACCGATGACCGAAAACGTCTTTCAAAGAAAGAGAACCGGGTTGCACCAAAACTGAAGGATCTTGTCCGTTTCTGTGAGAAAGCTAATCCCAGAGCATTGGGTCAATTGGGTATCTCGGACTCTGATGTTCGAAAAATCAAGACAGCTGCCATCAAGACTCTACGTATGGCTGAAAATGCAGTATGTTCTAAATGTGGCTCCATGAATAGACCTGAGAATAAACGATGCCAGAGATGTGGTAAATCACTGTAATCGGACGTCCTTACCTTCACTACCGTAATGAACTATTGTGCCTAGTGCAAATCGATAGCGAACGACTATGATAACCGTCTCAGTCCTAAATCATCTAGGCTCTTCTTTCTCACTTGGCGTTTCTCAGTTGCACTTCTATCCAGTCGTTTTTCAGGAGGTTTCAGTCTATCTTCCCATGTACTACGACCTACTGATGGTACTTTACCAATTGAGCGAAACTCAGCCTTGATCTTTCGGGGGTCTAGACTTCCCGCTGAACCTCCCAACATACCAAGGTCGGAAAGCCTTCGTCTTCCACGAGATGTTTCGGTTTCTTCTTTGGACCTAGCAAGTAACTGTGGGCTCTTTACACCAGTAAGGATAAGCATAACTCGTACACTACCTGTGAGCCGAGGGTCAACTCGAGCACCCCATATCACGTTTGCATCGGTGCTCATCTTCTCAGATATCTTCTCACCAACACCATTGGCTTCAGCAAGCGACATATCAGGGCCGCCAGTAATGTGGATTAGTGCTCCAGTGGCACCCTTCCATTCAACTTCCAGCAAGGGACTATTGAGAGCATTCTTGATTGCATCTTCAGCGCGTTCGCCACCAGTTGCCTCACCAAGACCAACAAGTGCTACACCACCATTGCAGATGATAGAACGTACGTCTGCATAGTCCAGATTAATCAGACTGGGCATGGTAATAGTTTCAGTGATGCCTTTAGTCATGGCTGCAAGTACTTCGTCAGCAACTCCAAACGCTTCCTCTAATGGAAGGTCAGGTACTAACTCCATCAATTTCTGATTATCAATGACAACAACAGTATCTGCAAATTCCTGTAATCGTGACAGCCCAGCTTTTGCCTTGTCAATTCGAGCTCGTTCTAGAGTAAAGGGCATTGTTACAACGCCAACAACAATTGCATCATTCCGTTTTGCAATCTCAGCTACGATTGGCGCGCTTCCTGTGCCAGTTCCACCACCCATTCCTGCTGCTATGAAGACGAGATCAGCGTCTCTAAGTAACTCTGAGAGTTGTTGTGCTGACTCTTCTGCTGCAGCCTGTCCTACGTGGGGATATCCACCCGCACCTAATCCACGCGTAATCTTTTCACCTATGAGGAGCTTGCGATGAGCAGTGGTCACCGCTAGATGCTGTCTGTCAGTGTTTATTGCTATGCACTCAGCGCCTTGGACACCAATTGTCATCAGACGCTTGACTGTATTATTACCTGCTCCACCACATCCAACTACAACAATTCGTGCCTGACCCATATCAAGTGTGGGACCTAGAGGTCTATCAGTACGACTATGTTCTCGTGCGGAGTCTATCAGTGATTTCATCCCACTACCTCACTCATATTTGGGTTCACTCTCTGGCCGCGACCCCATAACTCATGTTTGAGGAGGTCTCTAATTGCAATTCTAATGGCCTCTGATCGATTAGGATAGAGCCCATTATCGACCAGACGTTGAATATCGGTCAAGATTTTCTCTGGCAAGTGCACAGCTATCAAACGCATTTGTCAGTCCTCTATAGGACTGGCGTCATAAGGAGATATGATTCCATGTAATACTGGGGAATTGTCAACATGGATTTGAATCTCGGTACTCCAATTCTGGGTATGAGTGTTCATTGAATCAATATTCTATGAATTACTCTTGAGTACTGCTCCAGGAAGTGTGCCGATTTGTCTATTCTCCTGTACAACAACTGCCCCATTCACAATAACATGATGAATACCAACAGGGAATTGATGTGGATCAAGAAATGTGGCTTGGTCTTTGATTGATTTAGCATCGAATACCACGAGGTCAGCCCATGCGCCTTCTCGCAATGTGCCGCGGTTCTTTAATTCAAGCATTCTGGCTGGCAAACCAGTCATCTTCCAGATTGCTTCCTCAAGCTTCAGGATACCGTCTTCTCTAACATACTTACCTAGTATCCTCGGAAAGGTGCCATACAATCGGGGGTGCGGTTTTCCATAACCAAGAATACCTGTGGGAGATACACCCCATCCATCACTTCCTATCATTGTATACTCTCCTTTCATAATTCGATGAATATCTTCCTCGCCCATGCTTTCCATGGTCATAACTACTTCAAGTTCCTCTTCGATGAGTAAATCGATAAGCACCTGAAACGGATCTGAATATCCCTTGAGATTCGTTATCTCTGCAAGACTCTTCCCCTCTATTGATTTCCATTTGTCATATTTGACAGAAGAAATGTAGATACCGTCCCACCCTGCCTCATCAATCATGTTCTCCCATCCCTCTAATCCATTTTCGATGTCGTGGCGTATTCTCTCGATATCTTCTGGATTTTTCAATCGGGCTAGGACTTTCTCAAAACCTCCTTCATGCGCCCAAGGAGGTAAAACGGTATCAAGTGATGTCATTCCACGAACATACGGGTATTGATCACAGGCAATATTGAGCCCACACTTGTTTGCATCATCGATCAGCTTCAAGGTTTCAATGCTTTTACCCCAATGAAGGTGTCCTGCAACCTTGTGATGTCCAACTTGACCTCCTCTGCAACCAGATTGGTCAACAATGCTGATGAGTTCTTGAACTGCTTGAACCACCGTAGCACCTTCTCCTCTGATATGTGAGAAATAAAGACCATTGTAGTCAGCTACTGACTTAGTAAGCTCAACCACTTCCATTGTATTTGCATAGACTTGTGGAGCATAGATTAGACCTGTACTCATCCCAAATGCACCAGACTCCATAGCTTCAGCAACATACTTCTTCATCTCATCAATTTCAGTTTGAGTTGGTTTGCGGTTTTCATAGGCAGGACCACCTGCGATACGTACTGTCCCGAATCCAACAAGCGGTACAATATTGGAAGACATTTGATTACTGGTCACTACTTTCAGGTATTCCTCAAAAGAACGCCATGTGATGTCAATTTCCTGCCCGGGAGGAGAAAATAACTCGAGTTCTTTCATTAACATATCAATTCTGTCTTCATTTACTGGAGCAAGAGAGAATCCGCAATTACCTACGACAGATGTTGTGACTCCTTGTCGAATCATTGATTCATGACGATTATCAAAGGGCAAGCTTGCGTCCGAGTGGCTGTGCATGTCTATAAACCCTGGACAGACAGTTAGTCCCAGCGCATCTATGACTTCTATGGCATCGTTTGAATCAGTCTTCCCGATAGATACTATTCTACCCTCCCTAATACCTACATCTGCCTGAAATGGCTGACTTCCAGAACCATCAACCACTGTTCCATTCTCTATCAAGATGGCCAATTTTTCGCTCATGTTAGTTCATTTTCTCCAATATTCGTGATCATAGACGAATTACGACTTCAATGATTCAATTGC
>JAEOST010000475.1 GCA_016840245.1 Candidatus Thorarchaeota archaeon | reverse complement strand
CGATCACACCTCAGTTTGATAGCTCGTTCGTATTACGATATTCGCAACCAACCTCATTGTTGATGCGATATTCGCGATTGAGTTGATAATTAGGGAATATTATCTCAATAAAAGGTAATTGGTGACGCATATTTTGAATTATCTTTTGCGAATCTTGGATTGAATATAACCGGGTGCTGCTCTGAGTATGGCACTTCTAACTGATCTCATACCTAGAAGCATCTCAGCAATCACTCTTTGTGACTTCTCAGATTGTATGAACGATGAACCTAAACTTGAGGAACCTGATTTAGAGAGACGCTTCTGTATCCAAAGACCCCATTTCAAATCAGAACCGATTTTCTTCGTCCAAGTTGACTCGTATCTTTGTAACGTAGTCCAAGAGGGGTCATTCTGATTCAATGCATTTGAAATTGATTCTGCAGCAATTTTACCAGCTATCATTGAGTAATAGATGCCCTCCCCGGTGATCGGCGAACAGTGGGCAGCAGCATCTCCTGCAACGATGACACCCTTAGCAAATGAAGGTCTAATTGTACCTGCAAGTGGGAGAAGTGCAGATTCCTTCTTGAAAATTGTTGAATCCATTAGTTCGGTTCTCGTTGGGTCAACATCTCGAATCAAGTGATCCAGATATGTGTGAACGCGCTTTGAAATCGATTGGACTTTATCAATTGGACCACCGGATCCAACAACCACTTCATGTTTCCGGGGAAAAACCCAGGCATACCCTCCTGGAGAGTATTCACTTCCGTAGTAGAAATCATTTATCTTATCGAACTCGGGTTTGGAGGAATCTCTCCGAAGGTGATATTGAACACCATATCCCATTGATGAATTCGGAATTCTGTCACGAGCAAGACGGAAGCGACCTGTTACTGAATTTGCTCCTGAACAATCGACGACGAATTTCGCCCTCAGATTTTCTTGTTCATCACCCCTAGTATAACCTACCTCACACCACTCTTGACTGGTTGAGAGTTTTGTCACTTTGGTTCCTAGCACAACACGGTTCTTAGCATCACCAACAAATTCAAGCATTTTCGACCCAAGATCACCTCGACTAATATTCACACCAACATTCCTTTCAAAATCGACTTGTTTCATGTCCAAACCAGGTAACTTCATGCGAACACTTTGGATGTAATGTTCACCCGGTATAGTCCCCAAGTTGAATTCCTCAATTGCCCTCATAGGCACAAAACCACCACATGCCTTATCGCGACAGGGTACGGCTTCCTTTGTTAACAAGAGGTAGTCGACACTCATTTCATCGAGAAATCTTGCAGTTGTCAGACCTGCGGGACCTGCTCCGATAACAATCACATCTGTATCAAGAGTTGTCATATTAGCCAAGTTCTGGCAATAGATGAAGACTATTAATCTTAGTATATCATACTTAGTAAACGTATGAACACTATTTTGACAAATATGACCCATATCCACGTGTACACATATTCTTAGTATAGAATGAGTGATACACTAGTAATTTAACCGAGAGTTTGCTGTATTCGGAAAAGTCACGATTGAAGAATGGAGTAAACGATAAGTTCCTTTCAGTCATTTCGTACACGCTAGAGTAAACTAGTAAACGTTACAGCATTCATTAGGAAGTGGCTCTAGTTCTATTAGAATTGAGTTTAATGGTATATCTAGAAGGAGTTACTAACTTGATTTTGGTATACGTGTACTAGTTACCGTTATGGTTCATAGGTAAACGTCACAACTGACACGCCTAAAACCAAAAGAAGTGGTCTTGATATACACTCGAATCTAACAAATTCATGGATTGGAGATGCATTCGGGGATTAGGGCAACAGTACTTGCATGTCTAGTGATCTCCATCATTGTTCCTGGAGTTGCTACACCAGTACAATTGGAGACTAGTCAGAGAGTCCAATATGTACTAGCTGATGGAAGTGATGTAAATCCAGTACATCACTTTGAGTACATATTACAACACTCAGGGAATATAACAATCCCATTAGGTTTCTTGAATCAATATTTAGATCCAAATAATGGAACCAGTGTTATCACATTTGAAGCAAGTTTGCAGTGCGTGGGAGGATTAGTAAACTGTTACCTGATGCGAAGATGGATGAGTATTGGTAACTTCCACAATTCATCCACAAATTCTCATTCGTTTGTGTTTAGTACAGGCAATCCAGATAGATACTACATCTATATAGTCCCAGAGAATGAAAGTGGAGATATAATTATTGAATTAGAGATATGTGTAGATAAGACGGGACCTATTATCTTCACCAATCTCAAGGATGGATTTACATACTCAGATAGATCCATTATCAAAGTTGAATGTGTTGATTCATTGGCCAATAGCAGTGCTTTGATCGATGACAATGTCGTTTCATTGTGGTTGAAGACATATTTTCTATTTGATGGTGAAGTAATAGCATCTGCATGGAATATGATTATTCATCGATGGGATACTAGGAGTTTTAGCAACGGACCTCACAATGTTACAATTCTAGCATATGACACAGCAGGTAATTGGTCCCATCTTGATCTGCAGATCTTCATAGATAATATTACACTTGCAGTGTTAATTCTGGTTCCAATCCTTGGTATAGG
>JAEOST010000474.1 GCA_016840245.1 Candidatus Thorarchaeota archaeon | reverse complement strand
CTTGCTGAATTAGATGAGATGAAACAGGCTGGCAGCGAAGCAGGATTCACCACATTTGAAGAACGTGAGAAAATAAGGCGACTTCATAGGACTGGTTTTTCAACTGCTGATATTAGAAAGAAACTTTGGCGTGAGGATAAAATTGCTAGATCAGAGGTAGCAATCTGGAATATCACTAGAGGCCATGTTCACAAGGATGAATTTGAAGAATGAGTGCCGAACAGAACGACTAAATACAGATGACTGTGTTCACAACTCGGTTGCGATGTCGAAGCTTCGAATAACTGATACAACTCTCAGAGATGCGCATCAGTCTCTCCTTGCCACAAGAATGAGGATTGAGCATATGGTTCCTATTCTTGAACAAATTGATGCAGTTGGATACCATTCATTGGAGATGTGGGGCGGTGCAACCTTTGATAGTATGATGCGTTTTCTTGATGAAGACCCATGGGAACGCGTCGAAATAATCAAAGAAGCATGCCCCAAGACACCACTTCAAATGCTGCTTAGGTCACAGAATGTAGTAGCCTATCGCGCGTATAGCGATGATGTCTTGGAGGCTTTTGTGAAAGAAGCAGTTACTGTAGGTATTGATGTCTTCCGTATCTTCGATGCTCTGAACGATGTTCGCAACATGGAAGCAGCTATGAAGTTTGTCAAGCGAGAAGGCGGTCATGTTCAGGCCAGTTTCTGTTACACATTGAGTCCATTTCACACCAATGAGAAGTTTGTTGAGAAGGCAAAGACGCTCTATTCACTCGATGCTGATTCGATCTGTATCAAAGATATGGCAGGAATGATTTCCCCACAGAACGCCTATGAGCTTGTCAAGATGCTCAAGGACGAAGTTGACATCCCCATACAACTCCATACTCACTACACAAGTGGAATGGGGTCAATGGCAATCCTCAAGGCTGCAGAGGCAGGAGTAGATGTTGTGGACACAGCCATCTCATCGCTCTCATTGACTACATCTCAACCAGCAACAGAATCAATTGTAGAAGCTCTCAAAGGAACACCTCGTGACACAGGCCTTGATGTCCAGCTCCTAGCAGAGATTGCTGATTATTTCAGAAAGATACGTGGAAAATACACACAGTTCGAGGGGAGTCTCCAGGGAGTCAATACTCAAGTCTTGGTGTTTCAAGTACCTGGTGGAATGCTCTCAAACCTTGACAACCAACTGCGTGAACAGGGTGCACTTGATCGATACGATGAGGTCTTAGCTGAGGTGCCTAGGGTCAGGGCTGATATGGGTTACCCCCCTCTAGTCACACCTTCAAGTCAGATAGTTGGAACTCAAGCTACCCTGAATGTGATCATGGGTGAACGTTACAAGATGATTCCTCATGAGATCAAACAATATGTCAGGGGTTACTATGGTCGTCCGCCTGCTGAGATAGACCCTGAGGTCCAGAAACTAGCTATTGGTGATGAAGAGCCCATTGACTGCAGACCCGCAGACCTCCTTGAACCCGAACTCCCACTGGCGCGAGAGGCTCTCAAGGACATCCCTCATTTGGAGCGCGACTTGATATCATATGCCCTATTTCCCCAATACGCTCTAGACTTTCTCAAGCGCAAGGCTGCTCGAAAGCAACGCGGAGAGATGAGCATTGAACATGAGATTGCCATAATAGCCTCTGTTCTTCATCAGAGTTCTGCAGCAGGTGGAGCACAGTTGAGTGGAGCCGCACTAGGTGACAGTTGGGCCCAGAGCGGACGAGAGGGTCAGGCATTGGCTCAGGGTGGAAAGACCGGTCGATGGGATCGCGGCTCCTCAGCTTGGGCGTCAACAGGTCGAAGACGTATTATGAAAGACCGTTCACAGGGGGGAACTTGATGAGTTCAGAGTATGATATCCAGTTTGACGGTCAGGACTTCAAGGTAGAGATTAAGCGCCTTGATGAAGGTGGTCTCTTGGTCATCAAGGTGGGCGAGGAGAGCTTTACGATAAAGACTACACAGAATGAGGATGGCTCTTTCTGTGTGAATGACACAATCACAGACCACAATGTCCGGGTAGTCAAGAAGAGTGGCAGGAAGGTCTCTTTGGAGTTCAATGGAGAGGCTCGTGAACTTGAATGGGAGCGTGTTCGTAAAGCACAGTCTACCACATCATCTGCTGCACCGACCTCAGGTGGTGGTCCTAAAATCAAGGGTGGTGTCTACCCTCCAATGCCTGGCAAGATAACCGAGGTCTCTGTCAAGGTTGGCGACTCAGTGAAGTCTGGTCAGACTGTCTGCATTCTAGAAGCAATGAAGATGTTTAATGAACTGAAGGCGCCGTCTGATGGTACTGTGAAGGAAGTAAATGTGGAACTTGGTTCTGCAGTAACACCTAATGATCTTCTGATATTGATAGAATAGGAGGGTCACTATAATGGAGCCTGTCTATGTTATCGGGGTAGGCATGACTCGCTTTGGTGTCTTGGAGGAATCACTTGTTGAACTTGCACAGTCAGCATCTCTACAGGCAATCGAGAACGCACACATCGCTGATGAACGATTTGACAGATTGATTATTGGATGTCAGAACCCGGACGAGTTCACTGGGATTGGACATCTCTCAACTCTTATGGCCGACCAGCTTGGAATGGTTCCTGCTGGTGCCACTCGTGTAGAAACCGGACCCTCTTCGGGTTCAAGTGCATTCGAGCTGGCATTCGCTCTCATTGCATCTGGAATGGCCGATCTAGTTCTCACAACTGGTGTGGAAAAGATGTCCAGTGTGGAGCGTGGAACTGCGTCTAAGATTCTGGCCAAGATGATGTCCTATGAGAATGAGACGCGCTATGGAACAACTCCTTCAGCTCTCGGAGGAATGATTGCACGACGGTATATGCACGATTATGGTCTGACACGGGATGAGCTGTCACTGATACCAGTAAAGGCTCACAGAAATGGTGCACAGAATCCTCTTGCACACTTCCAAAAAGAGGTCACTATTGAGAAGGTCAACAGCTCCAGAATCGTTGCAGATCCATTGACACTATATGACTGTAGCCCGACCAGTGATGGTGCTGCGGCTGCTATTGTGGCATCAGAGAGTTTTGTCAAGACTCACGGATTGAAGGACAATGCTATCCGAGTACTAGGCATTGGTCATACAACAGACTATCATGCTGTACAACATAGAAAATCTCTGACCTCATTCAATGCCAGTGTTGAAGCTTCTAAGATTGCGTTCAAGATGGCAGATATTGGAGCTAAGGATTTGGATATTTGTGAACTTCATGATGCATTCTCAATTCTTGAACTCATAACAATGGAGGATATTGGTTTAGCTGATTCTGGTTCTGCAATCTCACTTGTGAAAGAGGGAGTCACTGCTGTTGATGGTGATTTACCAGTCAACACTACTGGAGGACTTAAGGCACGAGGTCATCCCACTGGCGCTACAGGAATGGCTCAGATTCATGACATCGTACAGCAACTCCGGGATGAGGCTCCTAAAGAACTGCAAGTCAATTCCCCTGAGATTGGTCTAACTCACAACATTGGTGGTCTGGGAAATAACATGGTCGTTACCATCTTTGGACGGTAAAAGAAACATCTTATATGAACCAAGAATCAAAGACTAATTGGCTGTAACGGAAGTGGATTAATGGAACAATCAGACAAAGGTCCAGAGGCTGAAGAAACGCAAGAAGACGACAACGATCTCAGTCATCTAACTAAGAAAGAACTGATTGACCGAATAGTCATTTCTAGTTTAGAAACCATGACCGCAGATGAATTGAAGAAACTCTCTAAACGCGAGCTTGAGATACTCTACGAATCGATTTGAATCTCAGTTTCCAACATCATTGAATCAGAAGAAACGTGAAATTCTAACATCTTTGAGACTAAACAGTCGCTAGTTTGTCTAAGATTATCTTATAATAATCTCTCTCCAAATTTTGTTCTTAGTAGGTCTGTAGTATAGCGAGTCTGCATTCCGAACATGACGGGACTGTATCTGCTAGTAGTAAATGACTACTGTCCTTTCCACTAGAGGTGAGTACCTGTACTGAACCATTGCAACAGGGCTTGCAGATGGATTGGAAGCTACGACCTTTGCACAGGATGATGATTATATTATGCCAAAAGGTTTGGCCGTATTAAAATGGGATGACGAACTGGGACCTGTTGTCACCTCAAAAACGCCTAAGTCTCTCAAGAAGGGACTTGATCCCACAACTAGCATGCGTGTATATGGTATTGCAACATTAGGCGAGACTGAGGAATCACAGAAACCCGGATTTAGTTCATTAGCTTTTGATGAGTTCAAGCTCGCTGTCTATTACGGTGGGCTCAACATGCACCTGAAGGGCTTACCTTCTATGGTGTTCCTCGTATTGGATCCCGATGAGGACCCTGATGTTTACAAGGATGCTCTACCCGAGATGGCGACTCAGATATTCCTCAACGCTGAGGAAGACAAATACGTCGACATGGTTCCAAAGCTGTACAAACAGATTGCTCGGTACACACAGATGACACCTGAGCAGCGTCAGGCATCTATTATGAGTGATCCTGTAAGGCGTGCAATCCTTCAGACACTTATGAGAAATGGAACAATCCAGTCCACCGACCTTGAGCAGATTATCTTCGAGGAGGTAGGTAAGAAGATTGACGTTGAGATGGTTTTACGCCCACTTGTGAAGATGGGAATTATCGCTACAGGTTGGGTCGAGGGACTCTCTTCAGAGGTCATTTATCTGACAAGAGCAATCTTCATTCTCAGAAGAATCTCTGGTGATACAGTTAAAGCCGTAAAGGGAGGTAAACTTCCATCTGGTGTTGGAAAGCAGTTCCTTGAATCAACCAAACGCTATCACCGAGATTACATTGCTAGGTTGAGGAAGGATCTTACAGAGACTATATGGGCTGAGGCTGAGGAACTGACTAGGTACGTACTTGATTTCGAAGCATATGATTTGATGCAGATTCTCCGTGAGGGACCACAACAGACTGAACATCTACCAAGTCTAATTGATAGTAAAGCTTCGTCAGTTCGAAAGCAACTTACTAAGTTGGAGAAAGCAAATATCATAATGCGGATTAATGACGAAGAAGGCCGCGAGCATGCACTCCTAAAGTGCAACCCTGAGGTTGTTACTGTCTATCCCGAATGGTTGATTGAGAGAACTGCTGACCTGTACAATCAAGAAGAGATACCAAGTCGTCAGGCTGCTCATTATCTTGAGGTTCTCAAAACATTCCATCCCTCATATGCTACGTCAACAATGATCGAGGGAGAATAGATGAACAGCAAATCACGAATTTACTTTCTAGCTGCACTGGCTGTATTTCTGATGTTGCCCGCTGTCAATAACACATCTTTACCAACTAGTGTTACTCCAGCAGTTGACAATGCTCTGGGAAATACTGACTATCAAATTGCTGGAAATCCAGATGCAGCTGATTGGTGGAACTCATCTTTCATCTATCGACGATATGTGAACGTTACAGAACCTGGAATGGCTGATAGAAACTTAGTTCCTGTCCATTTATACCTTGAATTCGAGAATGGGCACTGTTATCAAGAGTCGATACGTGTTCTCTATTACACTGATCCTGACTCAATTGAACTCCCATTTCAGATTTGGAACACAACATACGACACTTCTGGATATTTCATTCTCTCAACAAGAGTGTCCTTCATGGTCAATGTCACACTAGATTCCTATGATGAAAACTACTTCATTTACTATGCAAAGGAAGATGTTGGTTCAGTAAGTTATCCTAATTTCTATCCATTCATCTACAAGAGCTACACATATTCATTGATCAACATAGCTTCATACTATGACGGTAATAATTACATAGTAGAGAAATGGGATAGCTCTACTGAGATTTGGGTTGACCCGCGAACTGGACCACCAATTGTTGATTACAGATGGTACAATTCACAAGTTACGCCTAGCAATGTACCAAGTGGAACATTGAATGCGTATGAGGTGGTAAGATACGAGCCAACAGCATACTCCAATACTGTAGGTTATTTCTGGGGTACTTATGCTGTCTATTCTAATTACCCAATGGCTGTTTCAATGGGTCAAGGTGACGAAGGGTCCAATTCTGCGATCAATGACTGGTTCCCGGGTGTTGATCAACTAGGCTCTGGAGTTGGTACTGAATTCGTTCTTGGTGGTATCGAAGGATTTGATTCTCGTACCGAAGGAAAATACTGGATTCAAGCAACTGCTAACAACACAGAAGTAAACGTCTACACATCCTTATTAGTTGAGGACTCCGGTTGGATTTTCTACAACGGAACTGCTGTGTCTTCATGGCCCGCCATCCTCTATGAAGGTGAATATATCTCAAAACGTGATGTTGTCTATTCTAATTACATGTATGTAAACTCAACAGTACCCGTGATAACTCGTCAGGGTGATGTTGATGCAGCCTATAGTCGTGATGTCATGGGTTTCTATCCTGACATTACAGGAGCTCTAGCTGGTGAAGAATTCTATATGATTGACATGGGCAATAGCAATGACCGATTCCGGGTCACGAATCTCGGAGATACATCTGTTACTGCTCAATATCGTCGGAATTCAGGAACTGGGTGGTCTACATGGACCTCAACTGGATCTATTGGACCAAATGCTTCTGTCCTCCTTACTGTAGGTACAGCAAGCGATACTAATCCAGAGGATATCTTCCATGTGCAAGGTCCAGCCGATTCTATGCTTATGGTTGAGGGAATTTACAATCCAACAAGTATGAATAATGATGAAGGCGATTGGGCTCCAACTACTACCGGAGATCGATTTGGTACTACCTTCAAACTCTGGGGCTTCAGATCATGGAAATTCATGATTACCGCTACAGAGGCAACTGAAGTTACAGTTACTGGCTATAACGGTGGTACAATCACAATTTCTGCAGGTGGTGCAAGTGAATTCAGACCCCTTTCACCAAGTCCATCTCTGTATCATGTTGTTTCAAACGCATCAATTGGTATAGTTGATGTTGGGAAATTCTCAACTTCATCTCCATATGCACCTACTGGTGATACTGGATACGGTTGGCAAGTACCAGTATATACTCCTGAGCAGGACCAGAATGGAATATCTGTTGTATTAAGTGATGAACGTCATCTGTTCGAATTTGATATTTCAGTTGTTGACGTAGATGGTTTTGCTGTAGAGGATGCCTCAGTGGGCCTTTACATACCTGGAACCGGTGACCTCTGGGAAGATGATAACACTCGAACTAGAATAGGACTGACAGATGTCAATGGTTTAATTATATTTGAAGGTCTCAACAACGAAACATACGAAGTCCGAGTGGAGATTAACGCAAAGACATGGCTAACAACACAATTTCCATATGTGATGATTCGTAACTATTCTGAATACACAATCGCAGGCTCAGTGACGCCTTTGACTATAGAGCTGCCCATGGGATCTTTTGATGTACATTTTCAAGACAAGATGGGTGCTGCTCTGGCACAGACAGCTGATGAAACTACCACCATTCGTGTAAGTAATATCACAGACGGTTCAGGGACTGGAGCGTCTTACTTAGACCAAGCAACTACGAACAGTACTGGATGGGCAAGCTTCTACAGACTACCTGTTAATGACTACTCATTCTTTGTTGATTATGATGGAAACGTATCCTCGTATTCCTACCTTCAGATGAAGGACTTTGGAACTTGGATGGTATCAAGTACTGAATTTGGTAATGGACCATTCTCAAAGAATTTCGTCTTACCCCTAGTCACATTGAATCTTGATGTGTTGAGTTGGGACGATCAACCTGTTGAGGATGCTTACATCAAGATTGTCAATTCTCTTGACATGCTTGAAGATTATGCAATCACTCGTCCAACAGATATCAATGGTGAATACGTTTTCTATCGTGTTGTGAACGGAACATGGAGTGTTGATGTCTGGAAACATGATGACTATCCTGATACTCCTGTTGCTAGAAACAATACTGTTTCACTGGATAATATTCAAACTCAAGAATATCGTACAATCGAGCTTGCATTAACCCGTTTAGTCGTACAGGTGAAAACTGATGCTGCAACGATTGTTGTTGGTGCACAAGTGAACATCACTTTGATAGACACAGGTCTTATCGCCCAAGGTGTAACAAACAGTACTGGACATGTCACGTTCTTTAATATTCATGGAAACATGAGTTCACCATATTCAGTTGCCTACAACTTGACAGTGAAATCTGGAGACCAGTTGAACAATACAGTGACATCAATCAAATGTGATTATGACTGGTACTACATGAATGTCATCTACATAACGACACCGACGTACAATGAATACTATACTGAGCTTAACTCCACAGTGTATTACATCTCTGTGAAATATGGTCAGAATGCAACATTTTCTGTCGGATATTATGATCGTGATGACGGAAGTACAAGTGCGGTTGTTTTAGATGCCTCATCTTGGGTGAACTTCTCAATATACCTTGAAGGTGCTTACATTGGCACCGGAACATGGAACTTCTCAGGACCAAATGGTGATTGGGTTTCTCAAGCACCTACCATCAATTACGATATGATTGTATCCACCAGTTTCTGGGGTCTTGATGTTTCTGATGCACCCTATACGATTAGAATCAATGCGCATACAGATACACCATGGCTCGATCCTGCTGAGATTCTTGTCTACATTACCGTCCAAAATG
>JAEOST010000473.1 GCA_016840245.1 Candidatus Thorarchaeota archaeon | reverse complement strand
GAGATGTTGCGGTAGGTTGGGCTCATTACGCTCCAATCACTTTCATAGTCAAGGGTTGTGAAGGTTTTGTTGTAGGTTGGTTTGCTCGATATGCAAGGCGAGCTACAAAGGTGAATCTATCCGACATTGTCGGTCTCATTCTGGGTTCGATTATCATGCTCTATGGTTATCTGGTATCTGAAACATATTTCTATGGCTTTGAATTCGCTTTGGCAGAGATGATATGGGTAAATCTGATTCAGGTCACAGTGGGAAGCATTGTAGCAATAATAGTCGCTCCTACAATCAGAAGTTACTTACAGCAGAACTTGTGAATGCAGAATCCCTTTTTAGGAGTAGATGTTTCCCACTGACTTGACCCTCGGGTTGACAGTCAAATCTATTCACAACAGGATGTTCGTGAGATGGTTGATAGACAGAAATTGAGGATAGACCCCAAGTTACTGGATGAGATTAATGAATACCTCCTCCGTGAGGATAACCCTCTGATATCAGGATTACTTGATGTCATTGAGAAGCATGGTGGAGTGGATGAAATCAATCGAAATGCCAATGAGGCCCGGAAATTAGATAATCTCATTGGAATGCTGGAGGCAAAGAACTCTCCTTATGTTCAAGACCTCAAGTGGTTGCAGGATCAACGAGATGATGATGCGTTTATCGGCATCCCCGAATATCGACGTAAGATACTGGGCGACAAGGCAGACTCTATGACCTTTGATGATAGTTTTGCTGTTACATTGGAGATTAGCGCCTGCCAATATTTTCCATGGTTGATTGTACAAGCAAAACATGCCATTAAGAATCAAGATCTCATGCCTGGAAGATTCATTCGAGTAAGGAACATGGCTGAACAGACCGAAGATAATGATGTAATTGCATTTGCCGCTGCAATGCAGATTGTAGATTCGTCCTATGTAGAAACTCTTGACACTAGGGGTACATTTCCAGGTCCCGATGGTGCTCCGGCAAATATCCACCTAGGTGGACCGGAAACTATCACCGGGTATTTTGGTGGAGTAGGTATGCCCAATGATTTTGCATTGAAATGGGTCGATGAATATCTGCATTACTATACCAAGTATGGTGTGAAACAGGTTCTGAACGTCAATCCTGGTAGTGTTCTTCTTGGTTATATGATGCATAAACTAGGAATTGACATGGAGTTCAAGATCTCCGTGTATATGGGTAACGACAATCCATACTCCTGTCTTTGGACGCTCCTAACTGCAAAGATGTTCAGTAGAGATGACGGTACCAGTCCTCTGATTGGGTTCAATCTCTCAAATAGTGTCAATAATGAAACTATCGAGCTTGCTGCTCACCCACGAGGTGCATGGGGCTTTGAAGATGTTGTTAGAATCGAGCATCACATAACTGAGACCTACAAGAGCATTGTCCGGCAACCCTATGATCGTCTTTCAGAACTATTGGAACTCGCAAATCATGTCAAAAATATCAGTGCCAAGCATGAAGGTGCTGTACCTGAAATTGACAGCAAGCGAGAACATCCAAGTGATATTCTTGATTACTTCCGTCAGAAGTCAGAGATAATAGAGGCAGGTCATCTAGCTTTCATGGAACAAAACTACATGGATAAACATCATTCATTGAACCGAACCGCAGATGAACTTACAAAACGAGGACTCACATTCATTGCAGCTGGAAACTTGCATAAGAAATGAAAATGATTGGCCACGCTGACAGTGATGTCTCGTGGCCAAATTGTCTATGACATAATCACAGATGATGATCTACATCCAAGGTTGAATTTTCTCATCATATATTGACTCAAGTCTTTCCTTGTGATGTCTCTCTTCCTTGGCCAAGGTTTCGAACACAGTTCTGTGTTCCGCTTGAGTTGTAATCTCAGAGAGCGCTTTGTAGAAGTCATAGGCTCCTTCCTCACGTTTTATGGCAACAATCAATATATCCTGTGAAGTTGCTCCCGTGTCTAGTGGAACTTCACTAAGATACTTACTTAGATCCATATTGTTGAATTCGTCCATATTGGTGCATGCAAAGGTCTCACAAACTCCTCCACCAAGCGCTCCCATGAGCTTCTCCTTGTGACCCTTCTCCTGTTTAGCTAGTTCAAGCAGGAGTTTCTTGGATGATGGGTGTTCGGCGTTCTCTGCCGCTTTGGTGTAGAATTGGTAAGCTTCCTCTTCTCTTTCAATTGCCAGGGAAATTAGTTGTTCAAAGGATTTCTGAACTGTCATGATAAACCCCAAGCCACATCTCTCAAAGTAGGTTTTAAGGATGATGATAGATAGACAATTTGTTGAGTCAATACCTAACACGAATCTTTTTCAATAGAACGAATTCCCAACGTTGGACTTCTAATGGAGAAAGAAAACGGACTCTCATTCAACTGTGCAGAGAGTGTTATATTACAAGTAAACAAAGAACAACCCCTTCCTGACTTTGGACCTCCATGTATGCGTATTGCTAGCTTGATGGGTGGAGG
>JAEOST010000472.1 GCA_016840245.1 Candidatus Thorarchaeota archaeon | reverse complement strand
AGTCTGCATCAGCCAGCAAGATTCAGTCCGGATCTAGCTATCTGCAGGATCGTCTTGGAGAGAGGGTGTTCTCTGAGATGTTCACACTGATTGATGATGGTACGAAAGCCGGCAAGATAGGAAGCAGCTCCTTTGACCGGGAGGGAGTCCCACACTCCAAGCATCCGATTATCGAGAAAGGAGTCTTCAAGGGTATTCTCTATGACTCATTCACTGCCAACAAGGAAGGGCTAGAGTCAACCGGGCATGCGTCTGGCATATTTAGACAGGCGCCAACAATCTCGTCGACCAATCTCGAGATGAGTCCTGGATCGAAGTCACTTGATGATATGATCTCTGAGATTGACCATGGGCTCTTCATCCCAAGAATCAGTGCATTCCCAGATCCGGTATCCGGTGACTTCGCAGGGCCGGTGAAGGGAGGACAGCTCATAAAGAACGGTGAGATAGTGAATACTGTGAAAGAGATCACGATTTCTGGAAACCTCTTTGAGGCTCTCAAAGGGATCACTGCAGTAAGCAAGGAGCGCAAGTCAGCAGGATATAAGGGACAGACAGTTGTTATGCCATACCTTTCATTGGCTGGCTTGAAGTTCGCAAGCTAGTGTTGCCCGTCTTGTCAGGTTTGTCAAGTGCTGTTAAAGATTTAGAATAGAGGCCAGGGAGTAGGAAGGTGAAATATAACTATAGTTAACTTTATAAAGGGTAGCTAATGTTTGAAAATGAGGGATAAGAGTTGGAAAATAAGCTTAGCATTCTTCAAGTTGTAAACATATTTGCAATCATTATCACTATTGCAGTCAATGCAATAGCAGAAATAATCCCAATAAATGATGTGACCTCGAAAGAGGTATCAGACTTCGTCCCTAGTCTGTTCACACCACCAGGGTATGTATTCGCCATCTGGAGTGTCATCTACACACTACTCATCGTATTCATGATCTTTCAGGCGAGACCGAGTCAGAGTAATGCATCATATTTGAAGCCGACAGCCATCTTCTTTGTTTTGGGCGGCATCATCAATAACACATGGTTGATACTGTTCCACTATTCCTATGCGGCACCAGCAATCTACGTCTTCACGCCGATTCTCATCGGACTGTTCCTTGTACTAATGCTGTACACGTATGTCAAACTTGGTGTTGGAAAGACTAGTGTGACAATCGGTGAAAAGCTTGCAGTGCATCTTCCAATCAGCGTCTATGCAGGCTGGGTTTCACTAGCAGTGATAGCAAACATAGCATCTGTCCTCAATGTTATCATTCCGGGAATTCCTCTTGCGACTCAGGAGCTATGGACATCTCTGGTAATCATCGTTGCATTGGTCATTGCACTTCTCATGCTCATCATTCGACATGACTTCGCCTATGGACTGGTAGTCATATGGGCTACAGTGGGAATATCTACAATTCAGAGCGCTGTTCCGCTCATCTTCTATGCTGCAATTGGGACAGCTGTAGTGATTGGTATAGCAATATTATTGCTACCTATTATCACCAAGAAGGGATTTGCTGGTTTCTACCTTCGTAAAGAAGAGTAGAAGGCGATTCCCTATCTCCTGACCCTAACAACTATGACTATCACAATTATCACTGCTGTAGAGCCTACTCCAACCAACAGAATGCCTTCTACTGGCAAATCTGGAGGCGGAGGAGTGGTAGTTTCAGTCGTTGAAGTTGTCGTTTCAGTTGTGGAGGGAATAGAGGTTGTGGGTACACTAACCGTTGATAATTCAGCCAGCGTAACAACTCGCGGAGACGGGTCTTGTGTCGGAGTGTCACCTGTGATGGAGTAGGCATCTTCACCGAAGCCATCTCCATCCTCATCCACTCCATAGTAATCCGACCAATAGTTGAACCCATACGAGTTCTTTAGCCCATCATTTCTGACGTTCTGCTGATTGGATATCATGTCATTCCAGACAACGACATTATCGCGGCTGGCCGAATTGACCCATATTCCAAATCCCACATCGATTCTCTGTGCTAGGACTCCATCTAGAGTACTT
>JAEOST010000471.1 GCA_016840245.1 Candidatus Thorarchaeota archaeon | reverse complement strand
TGTTTAACTCTCTCTGTTCCGATAACTCGCGCTTTATCACCAAATAGAGTCCTCATTCCAGCGCCATTACCACAGCACATTGCATTATCGCGATTTCGTTCCATTTCCACGAACTGGCCATCTGTAATCTTCTCTAAGACCTGTCGTGGTTGATCGTAGACGCCCATATGACGACCCAAATGGCACGGGTCATGATATGTGACGGTTCCGTCGACTACGGTTTTAGGGAGGTCATTCAACCTCTCTTCAAGTAGTTCAGTAATATGACGAACCGGTTTCTTCAGCTCCAAGCCATACTCTGGATAATCATTTCTCAGAACACGGTAACATCCGGGGCATGTTACAACTATTACCTCACCAGACAGAGCGTTCAACATCTCCACGTTATGTTTAGCTAGTTTCAATACATCGTCCGTGAAACCAGTTCTGAATAAGGGTGAACCACAACACCATTCATCTTCACTGACAGTCAAAAAGTAACCTAGAGAACCTAGTAATTTTGCTGTTTGTTGTGCAATCTTTACCTCACGATATGATGCAGTACACCCAACGAAATAGATAATTTCATCACCTGTTTTTTCTGGTGTTTTGAACCACTCTGTACGTTTTACATGGGCTTCACCGAAAGGATTGTGATGTTCCAGGAGGTTCTGTTTCAGGGAGTCAAGACCTGAGGGATATTGACCATCTTGAACAATGATTCTTCTCTTGCGCTCCACAATCTCTGCAATATCAATCTCTGGTAGACACCAAGTCAAGCAGTGACTGCATTCAAGACATTGATACAGGACCTCAATTCCCCGATCATCCAATTCACGAGTTCCAGTGTTCTCATGATGTAATAGGAGCGCACGCCCATGTGGAGTGGGGGACTCTGACCGCCATGCAAAGAAGGTCGGGCACACGTGTCTACACATCTTTGGACAGGCAGCACACATCCGCACCTGTTTCGCCATCGTCTCTTGGTCCATTACTCTCTAACCCCCAGTCCCATCTTGCCAGGATTCATGATTCCGTTTGGGTCAAGTAATCGCTTTATTTTCCGTATCACCTCAAATGCGGGTCCCCATTCACCCTCGTTGTATGTAGTACGTATGAGTCCAACACCATGCTGATGACTCATTGTACCACCTTCACGGAGACAAGCCGCTACACCATCATCCCAGATCTTCTTGTAGGTAGCCCAAGTGGTTTCAGCGTCTGGACCTGCAAAGAAGAAGATCATGTAGATACTACCGCCATTTGGGTACATATGGGAGAAATGGGACATTACAACTGCATCATGCGCCTCCATTGCCTCCTTCATTGCATAGTAGACATTCTCTAACTTGTCGTAGGTTGCAACAATATCAATGGTATCGCCCATGGAAAATCCAGATGTTGTAAAATTAGTGGGATAGTACATGTCGTATCTGTGCTCCCACCAGCGTCTAGAGGGTCCATCACCATAGTCCTTAGCACCAAGACTTAGACAGATATCAGCTGATTTCTTTTCATCAAGTATGACTTGATCGGCACTCCCATCGAATGCCAACATCAGCATACAGTCGCCCTCGGCTACATCAAAATGTGTTGAAACTGCCATCGCTGTGTCTTCTGGATCATATAATCGAACAACAGAGGGATTGATACCGGATTGAAAGATCTCCCGGATGGCTGCTAAACCGCTTGTCACATCTGGGAAACACATACTTCTGAAGGATTGTGATTCTGGGGTCCTAAAGATTCGAAATGTAGCCTCTGTAATTATACCGAGTGTCCCCTCAGATCCAATGAAGAGCTGCTTTAGATCAGGACCAACTGAATGACGTGGAACCGTCTTTAGCTCAATAATCGTCCCATCCGGAAGTACAACTTGTAAGCCCAGGGTGAGGTCTTCAATCTTACCATACAAGGAGGACTTGGACCCACCAGAACGAGTTGCTATGAAGCCACCAACGTTTGAAGCTCTGAGTGAGGTTGGAGTATGACCGGATATGTAGTCATGACGATTGAGTTCCTCCTCAAGGTCAATTCCAACAACACCAGCCTGAACATGAACTGTCAATGATTTTTTATCAATAGCAAAAATTTTGTTCATCCGTTTTAGATCGACTTGAATACCTCCATGAATCGGTAGTGTTCCTCCACAAGTACCTGCACCACCTCCAACAGGAATCACAGGAATCTTCAATTCATTGGCACACTTTAGAATCTCAGCCACTTCTTCTGTTGAATTGGGGAAGACTACTGCATCAGCAAGGGGTAGAGATTCTCCAGCACGAATTTTAGCTTCGCTCAAAGGGGAGGCATCATGGGCATTGAGGACCATATCGGTCACATCTACTGAAACATTCTCAGAGCCAACAATGGTCTCTAACCTCTTGACCAATTCGTCCTTTGTCTTGGGATCTAACATAGATGGCTCACTTCCTCAATTTCAACCGCTGAGCAATGAAGACTGTAAGGTCATCAACCTCGATTGAACTCCCATTCCTATAAAGAGAGTTCTCAAGTTGAGCAGTACATAGAGGACAAGGTGCGACAAGACGCTCTGCATCTGAGGACATAATACCATTCAAGTTCTCACGTACAATGCTAGTTGCAACGTCTGCTGAATGATATCCTACCATTCCACCTCCACCGCAGCAGGAATCTGGCACACCTGTGTCCACATACTCCACTCCTGGAATGATTTCGAGTAATTGCAGTGTATAGTCGTGAAGTTGACGAGACGTATGTCGAATTAAGTGGCAGGGATCATGAACTGACACCTTTGTCAGAGTTCCCGATTCAACAGTCTGCAGGTGTTTCTCGAGAGACTCAGGACCAATCTTCTCAATCAGGTATTCCAACATGTGATATACTGGAATGTTCCACCCGTCATACTCAGCAATGTCATTGAGATTTGACGTGCAACCTGCGCATGTTGTCACAATCATCTTTACTCCAGATTTCTTGACCTTCTTCCTCATCCGTGAAGCTAGATCACGTGCTAATGAAGCATCTCCCATCAATTTTGCAGGTAGTCCACAGCAGCTCATCTCTTCTAACAGTGTGTATTTTATGCCAAAGTGGTCAAAGATTACCTTTGCTGCTTCTCGGACTTCCTGTGCTCGTTCTTCGGCCTGACATCCAGGATAGAAAAGCACCTCTGCATTCTCAACTATGCTATCTGGAATATAGGGAAGTCCTAGACGTTTAAGACGCATATCGCGGCTCTCACTTTTATCCTCAGCATCATCCCATGGTTCAAAAGCTAGCCCATGCTCTGCGATTACCTCACGTACAACATGAAGGCCTTTGGGAACTAGATCAGGTCGATGGTCCATTATCCTAGCTCTCACCATATTGACAATCGCTGGTACGTTTACATCCTGCGGACATACCTCGCGACAAGTTCCACAACCAGTACATAAGTAAATCATGTCCGATGTAGACCAGAACTCAGGGGGAGAGCGACTCAGTTCAACAGCAATGCTTCTGGGTCCAGAGAAACAGTTTATACCAACGGCAGTTACAACAGGACAGTGACTCAAACAGATTCCGCAGTTGATACACTTCTGAGCTGAATGGACTACGTCAAATTCGTCCTTCTGATAAGGTGTAATCTTCTCTGTTCTCTGTGTCGCCTTAGCAAATTCAAAGGCCTCCTGCTCATCCATCTAGTCCACCTCCCTAGCTAAGTCAGCAGCATTCTTTCCAGCTTTGAGTCCTGTGACAAGAGCAACTCCCAATCCACTCTTCTCAGCTGCATAGTTGTAGCTAGCTAATAGAGACCCAGCACAAAACAAATTGTCTGCAAATTTGGATCCATCTCGATTCACTGGACTAAACTCTGGATCAACACTTAATCCACTGTTGAAGATATCATGACCATCTTCTGGGAGGGCTCGTGTGTTTGTAGACCTATCAGGCCGTAATTCTGCAGCAGATAGGAAGAAACCATTGACAGTCATGAGATCGAACACAGTTTCCTTCAAACCAGTATCAGTTGATTCGATTCCACCTCCGATGAACTTACCAGTGGCAAGTACAATCGACTTGGAGGTGATAGTAATTTCACGTCGTGGAGAGTTTGCTGTGATTGATTTGATCCGTGTGTCATAACGAGAGAATGAGGTTACTTCATGACCAACAAGCAACGAACCACCTGTAGATTTGTACACATCTTCTAGAGCATTCTGCAACCTGAGTCCGGGTACAGATGGCGGAAGTGAGAGTAACTCAAAAACCTTCAGGCCTAGTTCTTTCTCAAGGAGGTCTCGATTCTCTTTCGCTCTCCGCAGACCAAGTATAGGGGGTAGAGCAACAGCTGTCGCTTCGCTCCTGTTTACATAATCCTTGAGAGAACCAACCAGAGCATCTATTGAACCAGCATGGTCGAGATGTCGAGCCAGTTCGATAGAGGATATGTTATACTCCTTTCCAAATGGTGCTAGATCAATATCACAACTTACTACTCTATTGGGCGGAAGGCCGAACCTACTTTGGTGGTCAAGGAAAGTACTTGCTGCAGTTGTTGCATCAAAGTCAGGATGTCCTCTAATCCCAGCAAATAGCAAAACATCATCATCATTAAATTTTGGAGGATACATTGTTTCCTGGACAAGACAGGTTGGTTTCGTTGTGCCAAGTACACTAATCGGACTAATGTTTTCAGAGAAATCACCTGCAAGGGAAGCGGGAGTATTCTCAAGGTGCATCTTGAGCCAGTCCAATGTTTCCTTCACTTTAGAACCGACTTGGTCAATTGTGGGGTCAGATTCTGATTCGCCCATCGGGAAGAGGGGAATGAATAACCCATAGGGATGAAATGGGTATAGGGTCATGACGGATTTTAATCCAATCAGTGGAGATGTAAACGGCTCATTACTCTCCGGTAAGTATCCAATGATATCAATTGCACCAGAGGAGTAAGCGGTTGCACTCTGACCTTTTCTAACAAGGATGGTTCTCGTTCCAGATTCATTAGCAACTATACCCGCAACAAGACCAGCCATCCCACCACCAATGATTAGCACATCTGTGTCTAAGTCCATTTTCCTCACTCCTCCCATGGCTTTGTTTGGTAATCTACCTCAGATCTGTCAAGATTTCCAACGCATGCATACATACCCTGAGTTAGCTCCTCTTGGATGAGCAAGTCACGTCTAAAGGGAGGTCGTTTACCCTTCCACCGTTCTGCTAAGAAGTCCATCATGTCGAGTTCATAATCTTCTCCAGAAAGTTCGAGTTCTTCATTTAGTATTGCCGCCGCCTTGTAAGTACAGAAAGTTCCTTGGCAGGGTCCGGTTCCTAGTCTAACACGCCTTCGGATGTCGTTCAGCGTTTGTGGAAACTCATGACGGATAGTGTAACGAATCTCAGCCTCAATCACTGGTTCACATGTGCATATGGTTGATTTCCATTCAGGGCGATCTCTCGTCATTTCCAGTATCTCTATCATCTCTGTACCACGACGGAGTCTCAGGCGCTCTAGTGCATGTTGAGAGATATCATATTCTTGAGCAAGTGCAATGATATCCACATCATCAGCCATCCCTGGAAGTGGTTCTATGTATGTCTTACATTCCACATTGATTCCAACTTTCTGACAAACGAGATCAGTGACCTTTTCAGCCATATCTCTACACATAACGAGCTTACCACCAATGAAGCTAAAGAGGCCAGATGCTCCTTCCGATTCATGATTGATTATATCATATCCCCTAGTGACTTCGCCCTCTGGCACTTTCCATACTGGTGCCATGGGTCTCACGCCCGCCATTGTTCGAATTATTCTTGCATCCCGGATTGAAGGTACCACCCACTCAAAGCTCTTCAAGAGGTATTCGATTTCATCATATGTAGCAACCAGATTATCTGGATTCTCCCAAGTGTCCAGTGCGGTTGTTCCGATAAGAGTTGTATTTTCATGGGGATACATGTAGACCCATCTTCGATCAACTGCCCGAGTAGCAATACCGATGTTTACGACTCTCCTGTCCAGAATGATATGAGCTCCCTTGTTCAGGCGTAGTTCTAAGTCAGCTCCAGCCATGCTGGCAACTTTGTCAGCCCAAGGTCCTGCAGCATTAACCACAGTTTTAGTCAGTACACTCTGAGTCTCACCTGAACGTCTGTCGTGGTAAGTCACTTTCTTGACTTCGCCATCAGCCGTTTCAATCTTGATGACTTCAGCATATGTTACAATCGTCGCGCCATGGTTTCTTGCATCTTTCACTTGAAGAATACAAAGGCGGAATGGATCTATGAAGTACTCCTCAATATATCCAGAGCCTATGAGATTGTTATTCAGTGCAGGTTCAAGTTCAAGTGAGTCTTCGGGAGTTAGGAAAAGAAATGGAGGGACATCCCGCTCTTCAACTCGCTTAGCATATTCTTCAATACCCTTTCCACTTCCTGTGCTTGTGGATGAAAATTCAGCTATATCGAGGATAGGAAATATTGTAGGAGTTTTCATCACGATGTGTTTGGCTATACGTCTGAGGTGGACAACTTCGTGGGAACACAGATCCAAAATCTCAGGTTCATTGTAATATTTGAAACCTGAACTAATCATACCCGCACAGGTTCCCACTGTGGCAGATGCAATATCATCTCTCTCAAGGAGGAGGGTCTTAAGCCCCCTCATTGCACAATCTCGAGCTACAGCAGTTCCAGTACTTCCGCCACCAATTATAACAACATCATACTCAGTGTTACTCATGTTTGACTAGACTCCAGTGCGGATTTGCAGAGCCAAGATATTCTGAAATATAATGGACCAATTGCAACCAAGTTGATATTGGAGTGCAAAGGTCTGTTTAATGTTGCCATGTCAACTATGATGTAAGTTCAAGGAGATCAGCCATCTCTGCAATCATCATCTTGTTCCATATCATATACTGCTTCTGATAGATTTCAACATTCTCTGGAATTGGTTCACGTCGTTCTTCCACATGGAACATATTGTCAACCGCCTCTTCAAATGAACCATATACTCCAGTTCCAATAGTACCAAGTATTGCTGCCCCAATCACTGTTGAGTCTCGGCAGCGTGGAAGTACTACGGTTTTATTCGTACTGTCAGCCATTATCTGTCGCCATAGAGGAGAATTTGCACCACCACCATCAATACGCAGTTCATCAAACTCCAGATCGACCATTGCTTCCTGTTGCTCTAGATAGAACTGAATGCCGTAACCATTTGCCTCCATTATTGCTCTAGCAATATGTGCACGTGTGTGATCGAACCCAAGATTGTAGAATATTCCCTTATTGTAGGCCATAAATGGAAAGACAACTAAACCATCACTTCCAGCAGGGACTGAAGCAGCGGCAGACTCCATGATTTCATAGACATCACGATCACGTCCCTTTTCTGCCTCAAAGTAATTATCACGATACCACTTGTAGGCAAGTCCGGTGCCAGGAATTACTCCCTCTAAACTCCACTTTCCAGGTATTGCCGCAGGATTGGAGAACATCACATACGGTTCTTCCATGTGTTCATCGGTATGTGTAATGACAAATGTACCAGTCCCAGTTGTTGCTTTGACAATCCCGGATTTGATTGTACCAGTACCAAGTGCAGCACATTGTTGATCGCCAGCCCCCATAACCATGACGGTACCTTTCCTGAGACCCGTTGCTTTTGCTGCATTCTCATTGACTTCACCAATCACTTGACCGGGATCTGCAATTTCGGCCAGTTTATCCATGGGGATTCCAGTCTGTTCACACAGTTCCTCAGACCATTGAAGCGTCTCATGATCAATTGGTCCGAATCGAGCATTTGTTGGTTCACTCACCATCGCATCACAGAGCCTGTAGTTTATGAAGGCATCAAGGTGGACAAACTTGTGAGCCTCGTCAAATAGGTCGGGCCGGTTATCTTGAAACCACATGAGCTTGTTGACGCTCTTTCTAGGACCGATATCCTCCACCATCTCCTTTGCTCGGGGTGATGAGCGATTATCTACCCATGTCACTGTTGGAGCAAGAGGTTTGCAATTCTTGTCAACAGGAGTAATGCAATCCCTAGTTGTCGCCACAATAGCAGCCACAACGCTCTCAGCACCGGGCCTATATTCAGCAAGTGCTCGTTGCATTGTATTTACAGAGGTTCTCCAGTAGGTCTCTGCGAGCTGCTCATGTATCTGTACATCTTTCGGTTTCTGGGGATACTCCTCGTAGGCCTTGGCCAGAACTCGTCCCTCTTCATCTACCAAGACGGACCGTGTTCCAGTGGTTCCAATATCAAATACTGCAAAGACTCGATCACTCATGTGATTCACCAATCACTGTTTAACAACTAACTGAGTGGTGCACAACACAATATGAATTGTACGCACAGAGAGAGTTATCAGATGTTAGTGTAAAAGAAAAACCAATGTCTGACTATGAAGTATCTATTGAGATAGAGCCGCACGTTCATCTAATCCGTGGTGCTAACAGAGCAAGATTTCCTGAAGCAAATTGCCTTCTTATTGATGATGAGATTCTCACACTCATTGATGCCGGGTCAGATTTGAATCATGTTGAGAAGACACTGAATGATTTAGGCCATGCGATGACTGATTTGGACAGAGTCGTACTAACGCACTTCCACATAGATCACAAGAACCATGCAGAAGAGATAAGAAATATTGCCAACTGTGAAATCATTTGCAGCAGGCTCTCCGAAAAGGGGATTCGAACATTTGAGGGCATGGTTGAGTTCTATGGTTCTGGAGTACATCGTTTCTTTGACACATGGAAGAAACGCATTGGTGAGTGGATACCTCAGGTTGTATCAGATTATCATGTGGATGGTAATTTTAGAGATGGAGTTCCCGTA
>JAEOST010000470.1 GCA_016840245.1 Candidatus Thorarchaeota archaeon | reverse complement strand
GACTATTACTGGGATCCGGTTAGGTCTGACCAGGGATCCTCTTCAAGTACTAAGAAGATTATGGCAATAATGGTAATCCTTCTAATTGTCGTTGGTGTTTCAAGTGTCATCCTATTCAGTGACATCTTTTCATTAGGAATTCCAGAAACTGATAATCAGGTCAGGGTTGCTGTTGTGGATTCTGGTATCAATTATGATTTGACATTGACTGGAAAGGTTGTTCTTGAGAAGAGCTTCATACGTACTGAGTATGGATACACTAGCAATGACTTGAGTGTAGCTGATCAATCACTTGATGTAGCGCATGGCACACTTGTCGCAAAACTTGTGGTTCAGAATAGTCCTAGTGCAGTGATTGTTAATGCAAAGGCTCTTGACACTAGTGGAGTGGCCACCACAGCAGGAATCGTAGCTGCAATCGAATGGGCAGTTGAGGTAAATTGTACTGTTATTAATCTCAGTCTGGGATCTAGTCCAACGTTTGGTGATCCATTAGAACTAGCTGTTGAATGGGCTGCGTCCCAGGGAGTTGTAGTTGTAGCAGCTGCAGGTAATGAAAATGACGGTGGGCTAGCGGGTAACAGTATCAATTCTCCCAGTGTATTCCCACAAGCAATCTCCGTGGCAGCATTGACTTCAATAAACACACCTGCGGACTACTCAAGCCGAGGACCAACAGTAACAAGATCCATGAAACCAGACATCTCAGCCACTGGTACTGCATCAACTGAAGGGGGTGTTGCTGTTGGTACTAGTTTCGCATCTCCAAGGGTTGCTGGAGTCGTTGCAGAATTAATTGCATTGTGTCGTACTAATGATATCACGTACACACCAGGTGTCATCAAGGCTGCACTGATGAAGGGAGCAACACCATTAGCTTACCCCGAATATGTAGTAGGTGCAGGTCTGGTGAATACTCAGACTTCTTGGTCACTGATCTTAGATAACTCAGAAGAAGGAGCTTTACCTGCTCTAACATACGTACATCCTGGAGAACTTCCCATCGAATACGAGCAACTCTTCTGGGGTGATATCTACGATTTCAATATAGAGGTTATAAACGGCGGGGAAACGCAATATGATATCACTATAGAGAGCACAACTCCTTCCATCTTCGAACTCCCGTCACAGGCCACTATCAATCAGACCGGCTATATACCTCTAGCAGTGCATGTTCCATTAATTGGACCTGCAGATTATTCAGCAAGTATCAACTTCTCTTCAACTGATTTAGGCTCTCATGTCTTAGATATTGCATTCTCACCTTCGACCTCAATAGCGAAAGTGGCAATTGATGTGAGTCATTCAACTTGGGCAATTGATAGTACCTATGGACAGTTTAGAGACCTTTACCTCACATTGGTGCAGAACGATATCTCAGTGACTGAGATAAGTGATAGAACTGATATCACATTAAGCAATCTAATGGCATATGATGCTGTATTGATACTGGATCCGTGTGTATGGGATCGTGACGAGAATGATCCATTGAACACAGAGTTCTTTTCAACGCCATTCACTGTCGCAGAAGAACAGGCGTATCAAGATTACTTCAATTCCGGTGGAGGGATTTTTGTTGCAGCATTATCAAACGAAACTCTTGATATCGACTCACTGAACGATTTTCTAAGTTGGACAGGATTCTCATTAGACTTTGATGACTTCCCAGCTCTTGGTTCAACAGTTGAAGTGACTAACATATTCAACCACCCCATAACAGAAGGAATTGACTCATTCGATTATGCTGGTGCAGGAATTGACATACCAACCAGCGGTGATGAACTGGCTCGTCATGGTAGCCACTCTGTACTAGGTGCTCTTGAAGATGGAGGTCGATTTGTTCTCAGTGGAAGCAACTTCCATCTGGATAACTGGGGCATCTCAGGTGAGTACGATTCGAACCAGAACGACGAGTTAGCTGTTCAGATCGTTCTATGGCTCTGTGGACTGCTCTAAGTGGAAAATATTGGAAGTGTATCTAAGGACACTTAGCTTGCGCTATCTCGGGCGTTTAAAAGGGACAACGCTAAGTAAGAACTACCAAAAAAACCGAGTCGAAATCGGACGCGCTGATGTTCGATGTACAACATTGAGCATCAGCAGTCCACATTCTAATTTTAAGATGTTTTCATGATATGACAGAGTACTACTTCATTCTGCAAAATCGGAGTCTTTGTGTGAATCAACCTCAAGTAAACCACCATATTCTTGGATAGTCTTAATACCTTCATCATCGATAAATGTCTCAGAGTACCCACAATCAAGGCACACGTACTCGTCCTTGAAGGCATACTTTCGTTTCGAATGCCTAAAAGCCCAAACCACAATAATCCAGCGTTTACTTGGGCGTGTTCCTTCTTGTTTCCAGTATGAGTTATTCCAAATCTTCGTACCCTCGCACTTTGGACACGTTCCTGATTGCTTCAAATCAAAAAAATCCTTACTCACACAAAGGTAAATCATATCGTATGTTTGTATTGAATCTTACCACATAATTGCCATCATCAATCAATAGTTTCTTTCTGATTTTTGATACTGCAACATCATACTTAACTATGGGTCAGTTTCGGACGAGTGTTATATCCTAACATTGGTGAGATAATTGAGCAGGGTGGCCAGAACTTCATACGCGGTACTGATTGCTTGCGTCCTTGCCCACTTCATGAATCACCTTTACACGGGAATACTTACTCCGTTTTATCCATCCCTTAACGGAATAAACGGAATCTATGATGACCTGAATATCGAACTGACTCAGGTAGGGTTAATCACGAGCATGGCAATCATAACCATGACCCTGCTTCATCTTGTCATTGGATACTTAGGAGATAGGGGATATCGAGAGATTTTCATCCCTGTAAGTATCTTGGCACCATCAATTGTTGTATTGTTTATGGGATTCGCTAATGGGCTTATCTTTCTCGTCATATCTCAAATTGCATTGGGTATGGGAGTGTCACCCCATCATCCATCAGCATTTCCGGTGTTAACTGAGAGATTTCCAGAAAATACTAGAGCTAGAGCCGTGGGCATTCATGCCGCCGGAGGTCTTGTCGGAATGGTAGTGACCCCATTTCTAGGAGGTGCTTTGTTTGCACTTCTTCAGAGCTGGCGTTTCTCGCTCATAGTAGTTGCATTTCTTGGCTTTGTGATTCTAATACCTGTCGTGGTTTTATTCAGATATGCAGCCTCATCTGAGCATTCGGAAATAATCCAAACTCCACAAGAAGAGGTTACATCTGAAGAACCCATTGTTTGGTCAAGAGGTTTCAAACTAATTCTATTATTCATTGCACTTCGGGGGATACCATTTAGATGCGTGACCTTGTTGATGCCAACATACCTTTTCCTAAAATACGGACAGAACGCTCTTGAGGCTGCAACACTCACAACTATTATGCTAGCAGTTGGACTCGTGGCAGAGAT
>JAEOST010000046.1 GCA_016840245.1 Candidatus Thorarchaeota archaeon | reverse complement strand
CCAAAGAACACCTCCGGATAGTGCGGTACATTGGGCATGAATACTGCTACACGGTCTCCTTCATTGATACCACGACTAGCGAGAAAATTAGCAATTCTATCTGCACTCTCACGTACCTGTGCGAAAGTCTTTGTTCCACCCATATACCATGTAAAAGGTAGGCCGCCACTCTTCTCTGCAGCTCTATCGAGCATTGCAAACAATGGTTCTTCAGGGTACTCCAATGACGGTGGTGTTTCCTTTGGCCACACTGGTGATTTATGCCAGAATTGCTCTTCCATTGATTTCTCTCTCCATTTTCCTAACAATGAAACTACTGAATAATTGATAGACAGGTATATCATAGGTATCTCTTATTTCTTCGGGATTCTAATGAAAAGCAACTATGCGAGTGAAAAGAAAGGGAATAGGGAGGATAGACCTCCCTGTGTTCTAATTGCACTATTTCTTCGCAAGTTCAGCATCCTTTAGCTCTCTACGTAGAACCTTGCCAACCATAGTCAGCGGAAGTGTTTCTACGATATCGAGTTCTCGCGGCTTCTTGTAGGCAACCATATTCTCTCCAGCCCATTCGATGAGTTCCTCTGGTGTTGCGGTCATTCCCTCCTTGAGAACGACGTATGCTTTCACATACTCGCCACCAGTACCATCATCAAGGGGTAGTCCAATGACTGCAGCCATCTGGACCTTTGGATGTTCGAAGAATATGTCTTCAATCTCACGTGGGTATGCCTTGAGACCACCTACAATGATCATGTCCTTCAAACGGTCTGATATGACGAAGAAGCCCTCTTCATCCATGTGACCCACATCGCCTGATAGGAAGTATCGTTCTCCACCAATAGTTGTGAATGTAGCCTCAGTTTCATCAGGTTTGTTCCAGTAGCCCTGAAATACTTGAGGGCCACGAATAGCGATAATCCCTGTTTCACCCTGTGGAAGTTCCTTGCCAGACTCAATGTCGACAATTTTAACCAGAGTATCCGAAACTGGTACTCCAATTGAACCGAATTTTCTGGAGGCCTTGATAGATGGGTTAGCAGTGGCAATTGGTGAAGTTTCAGTGAGACCATATCCCTCAAACAATGTAGATCCTGTCACTGCTTCAAACGCCTTTGCAAGCTCTGGTGGAAGAGGGGCTGCCCCTGAACCACAAGCCTTGATACTTGAGAGATCGAAATCACCCACTTTTGGATTATTCACAATACCTGCATACAGAGCAGGAACGCAGTGGAAAATTGAACCCTTGTTACTCTGAATCTCTGACAACAGATCCGTCATTGGTGGATCACCTCCTGTCGGATCTGGAATACAGATGACCGAACATGACTGATACACAGAGGTAATCATCGTCAAGGTCAAACCATAACTATGGTACCAAGGTAGAGCTCCAACATAGACCTCCTCTCCATGAATCATTTCATTTGGTGATTCGAGTTTGATCCACTCATCCATTTGCATCACATTGGCGTATAGATTTCCATGGGTGAGCATTGCACCCTTTGGAGTGCCGGTCGTTCCTCCTGTATACAATATCAGCCCCAAGTCTTTCTTTGTATCAATCTGGACATCCGGTACTTTACCTTCATAACCTGCCATTATGTCGTCGTAAAAGACTGTGCCCTCTTCGTGGGATGGACTCTTTGGAATTTTACCTAACAAGCCTCCAAGGATAGCTTTGACCTTGGGAAGGAACGCCTTGATACTGCAGAAAACAACTTTCTCAACATCAGTACCCTTTATTGCTTCATATGTTGTAGGTCCAAATGTTTCGTGGTCAAAACCAAATACAACCTTGGCTCCTGAGTCTTTAAGCTGGAAATTCAGCTCACCCGGGGAATAACGCGGATTACAGGTAACTACAACACCTCCTGCCTTCAAAATACCGAAGAAGATTGGGGGATAATGAGGTGTGTTGGGTAAGAATATTGCAACCCTGTCACCTTTCTGTATTCCTTGACTGATTAAGAAGTTCGCAATCTTATCAGCGCTCTCCTTTACTTCTGCAAAGCTATGACCAATCCCACTGTAGATGGTATAGGTCTTCTCGCTGTACTTCTCAGCCGTGTCGTCTAAAATCTTGAAAAGTGGATCATCTGGATAGTCGAGTGATTTTCTGACTTCCCCTGGCCACTTTCCAGCTGTGTGCCATAGCATTTCTTCCATGTACGATTCTCCTGTTATCTGTTAATCATGTGTCAGTTCTACATTGAACTGACCTCATAGCATTGGCTCCTTAGGTTATTTCCCACTGATAATTCCTTCTACAGATTTCGAGAAAGCAGATTTTGAATGATTTCGACCACTTTGTATAGAAGTTACCTGTCTAACGTAACAAATAAGACAGATGAATAACAGTTGTCCTAGATACTCTCCAAAATGAATTGCAAGCTATAATGGGGAATGCCATGATGACAAACGATCAAGTGATTGAGCAATCTAAGACTGAACTTGACCAGTTGGCAGGTATGGGTCGGTCAGCGATAGGTGTGTTATACCCACATGCACCATTTGAGCTAATACTTGCTCATGGTTTTACTCCAACTCTTCTGAGGACAAATCCAAATGTGAGTGGAGCGTATGAAACATCTCTTCAAACTTTTGCGTGTTCATTGGTCCGAAACATGTTCAGTCAGCGCGAACTGGATCAATTTCCACTTGTAGCTGGTCTAATCTTCCCTGGGAATACCTGTGATTCTTTACAGAATTTAGGAGATATTTGGCGGGTCAGGTTTCCTAATGACAAAGTGTTTCGGTTGACATACCCTGTTGCAGACCAGAGTGATGCATCAAAGGAGTTTCTAGCTCAAGAGTTGAGATTACTTAGCGAACGACTATCTAAGGACTTGGATTATCCCTTTTCTGAAGATGGATATCGATATGCTGTACGGTTGATGCAGGATTTTCGGGAGGCCGCACAGACTCTCTATATTGGACGTTTACTCAATTCAAAAACCATTACATATTCTCAATTGGCATCACTAGTTCGTGGTTTTCTATCAGCACCGAGTGATGGAATGCTAGAAAAAATCAAAGAAACTGCTACACGCGTTTCTCAAGAATTAGAAGAACGAAATTTGAAGGAATTTGGAGATACTCTCCGTGAAGCGCTATTGAAACGGGATTTTCATGGAATTGAGTTTCCAGTAAAACTCCCGTATCCTCGAATCGCAGTAATTGGTGGTATGACAGATCCTGATGCCTTGACAAGAATCATTGAAAGCCTACCAAAGACTTCAGATTCAATCATTGTCCTCGACGTGCTGTCCTTTGGATTAAAGACTGTGTTTACACGACCTCCCGAAGGTGATGATCCCTTTGAAGCCATGGCCGTGTCTATTCTGACCTCTCCAGGAGAACCAACACAGGAGGGGCTCCCAGATCGTGTGAGATTCCTAAAGGATATCGTGTCAAATCTCTATATCCATGGCCTCATCATCTGTGAGCAGTCATTTTGTGACCCAGATGAGTTCGAAACACCATCAATTGAGAAAGCAGTGTCTGAACTGAACATTCCAGTCGTGAGATTACCACTTGATTCCGAGCTCTCTGATATGTCTCGTCTGGGGGTACGGATTCAGAGTTTCTTAGAAACACTGGGTTCACGTAAGGAGGGTTGCTAGATGTCCGAAGATAGAAACAAGGATGAGAAACCTTACAGGAAACTAGAGACCCAGACTCTTCTACAACAGATTGCATTCCGACAGGGATTCGAAGCTCTAGCAGCAAGTGAAGAAGGTCGGTTAACGTGGGTAACTTCTGGCTTCCCAGTAGAAATACCCATTGCAATGAATGTCGGTGTTGTCTATCCAGAGCAAGCAGGGGCTATAATCGGAGCACAAAAGATAGGTCCTGAGGTAAGTGGGTATGCAGAAGACCTAGGTTACTCCCAAGAGCTCTGTTCCTATGCTCGTGTAAGTATTGGGTCAACCGACAGACCTGATGATGTTCCCATGGGTTCTCTGCCAACACCCCAGGCACTTCTTGCTTGTAACAACATATGTGGTACGGTACTCAAGTGGTATGATGCAATCTCAGAGATGACCAATGCACCAGTATTCCTCTTGGATACACCTCCGATTGAAGGCGAACAGCTTGTGCATCACAAGGCATACGTAAAGAAAGGACTGAAGAAACTCGTGGAATTTCTTGGGAGTACATTCAATACAACTCTTGAGGATGATAGAATTCGTGAGGTGTCTGAGCTCTCAAGCAAGGCAATAGAACTCTGGTCGAAGTCCCTTCAAGCCTGTAAGAACAAACCGAGTCCTTTGAACTGCGCTGACCGTTTCTTGACCATGGCACCTGTTGTATCCAGTCGAGGTACTGAACATTGTGTGGAGTTCTATGAAATCCTACTTGAAGAAGTAGAAGGACGAGTCAAACAGGGAATTGGTGCAATTCGAGATGAGAAGATACGACTTCTCTGGGACAATATTCCCCCATGGTTTATCCTTCGCTTCTTTAACAAACTTGCCGCAAGGGGAGTTGGTTTCCCAGCTGACACGTATACTCATGCATGGTCCGGTTTGGTTGCTGGAGCCGACACAGACTCCATATTCGATGGTATGGTAGATATCTATTCCAATGTATATCTCAACAAGGGGCTTGAGGCAAAAGTGGACAAGATGTGTCAGTTGATCAAAGATTATGATCTTGATGGATTCATTATGTTCTCAGTCCGTTCATGCAAACGATACTCATTAGGTCAACTGACGTCAAAGGAGATTGTCACAGAACGAACTGGAGTTCCTGGAGTCATAATTGAAGGAGATATGGTTGATAGCAGGTTGTTCAACGAGGCTCAAATACAGACTCGTGTTGATGCACTACTTGAGATGTTTATCTGAGGTCTGAACTGGTGACTGAAATTCCCACACTCTATATTGGCATTGATGTAGGTTCTACAACTACTAAGGGAGTATTGATGGACCCAAATAGGGGGATTTGGGAACGATATATCATCCAAACAGGCGCATCAGCTTCAGGAGCTGCTGAGCGCGTTATCCAGGAGTTCTTTTCAAAGGTACCTGCTGCCGCAGAGAATAATGTGACAGTGAGTACTGGTTATGGTCGAGGGCAGGTTGACAGTGCCACTGATTCAATAACGGAGATTACATGTCACAGTGTGGGAGTTCACCACCTCAATCCAGAGATACGTCTACTTGTCGATGTAGGGGGGCAGGACTCCAAGGTCATTCGAATAGGAAAAAACGGTCGTCCCGAAGACTTTCAACTGAACGATAAGTGCTCTGCAGGAACTGGGAGATTTCTTGAGGTCATGGCTCGTGTGCTTGAGGTGTCTATTGATGAACTAGGCCCCTTGGCACTACAATCAGATTCACCTAGTACAATCAGTAGTACCTGTACAGTCTTTGCAGAGAGTGAGGTGATAGGACGTATTGGATCTGGTGACACGCCAGCCAATATCGCCGCTGGTGTTCATCTAGCGATGGCATCCAAAGTCCGGAGTCTAGCACGACAAGTGAAAATAGTCGCTCCAATAGGGGTTACTGGTGGGGTAGCAATGAATCCTGCATTTCGTCACTATTTGTCGCAGCAATTAGAACATGAATTGTGGATGCCTCATGAACCACAGTATACTGGTGCTTTAGGAGCTGCGATAATCGCTCTAGAGAAGGACCTTGGATCTGAGTAGCTATACTCTCTTGTAGATTGTTTCTCCGTAGTTTGTGAAGGACAATCTATGCATGAGTTGGCACAGCATCTTTGCCGGCCTTAAGACCTAGCTCAAGTGCCTTAAGGTTGGACTCCTTGAATCTTGGCCAGCGCTCTTCGATTCGCTGCTTTAGACCCTCTACAGACACTTTTCCGGTTATAGAACAGAAGACACCAAGCATGACAACATTAGTCGCCTGTTTGTTACCAACCTGTTCGTCTGCAATACGAGTGGCTGGGACCCTATAGATTGTGATTCCGTCAGGTAGGTCTCCTTCAATCTCCACCAAGTCCTCATCAATGATTAGGACACCATCGTCCTTGAGTCCATCAACATATTCCAAGTATGCTGCTCTACTGAGGACAATGAACACATCAGGTGTCTGAACCTTTGGATAATCTATCTCATCATCGCTGATGACAATCTCACTCTTACTCGCTCCGCCTCTTGCCTCTGGACCGTAGCTCTGAGTCTGCACAACGAACTTCTTGTCAATCAGTGACAGGGTCTCTCCTAGGACCATTGCCATAGTAACAATTCCCTGTCCTCCAAAACCGCCAATTCTAACCTCGTAACGGCTCATTATAATCACTTATTCCTGACCTTTTCATGTGCCTCTCGGAGGACTGCTGTGTACTCGGGTTTATCGATATCTACGAACTCGCCACAGACAATTCTCGTTGCATAGTCAAGTTCAGCCTCATGTGGTGGTAGGCCATTCTGAATCTCTGCAACCTCTAACAGGTGGTGATGCATTTCAACACCGTCACCTAGACGGTTCATCCGACCGTAAGCGGTTGGACATGCACCAATGATTTCTACGAACGACAATCCCTCTTTCTGGATACCCTTCTCAATGGACTTGGTAGCTCGTCGAGCCTGCACTGCAGTCCATCGTGCTACAAATGTGGCTCCTGAGGAGGCTGCAAGCTTAACGAGGTTGAATGGATGTTCGATGTTGCCTATTGGTCTCGGACTTGTCTGTGAGAACTTCTCATGTTCAGTTGTTGGACCGAACTGTCCTCCAGTCATTCCGTAGTTGAAGTTGTTGACACACACGATGGTCATGTCGATGTTACGTCTACACGCATGAATCAGGTGATTTCCACCAATAGCTGCTAAGTCCCCATCACCACTGACCACGATGACCTCAAGTTCAGGGTTTGCAATCTTAACACCCTCTGCAAAGGCAATCGCCCTACCATGTGTGGTGTGATAGGTGCCAGTCTTGAAGTAACCCGATGTTCTCCCAGTACATCCGATACCAGATACGACGACGACTTTGTTGAAGTCGAGTTCGAGATTGTCAATGGCACGCGCGATCATCTGTGTGACTACACCAATAGAACAACCGCTACAATAGATCCAAGGCTGTCGGTCTTCACGAACGTACTTTGCCATTGGATGTTTTAGGATTGGTACTTCTGCTTCGGTCACAGTGACTTGACCTCCTTGATTTTGGCGAGTATCTCATG
>JAEOST010000469.1 GCA_016840245.1 Candidatus Thorarchaeota archaeon | reverse complement strand
CGGACATTATCATCAAACTTCCCCATGGTCAATGCTTACAACTCCACGTTCGGTGGTGGGGGTGATTGCTTCGTTTCCAAATTATTCTTGGATACTGATCACGATTCTCTCTCAGACATCCATGAGTACAACATAGGGACCGATCCAAGGTTAGTCGACACCGACAATGACAACTTCCTTGATGCGTACGAGGTCGCATACGGCAGTGACCCGACAGACCCAATGTCCTACCCTGCAATGCCTCTGGATTGGTATGATGCCATCTATCAAGACTTGGATGGAAACGCGTCATTGATTCAACAGGTGATTTCATGGTTGGATGGGAATCACACCGCTATTGAGACCCTCTTCATGTATGTTGAAGGAAACGCATCTCTCCTGCTGGACACCGTCAATTATCTAGATGGAAACGCAACTCAATTAGCTGCAGTTGCCGCTTTGGTGACTGGGAACGCTGCTCAAATCAGTCTGCTAAATGCGTCTGTAATCGGAGACTTCGACGAGATACGTTCTGTTATTGAAATACTCGGAGCTTCAGTTGGAGACCTTGATTATGACGGGCTTGATGATCTGGATGAAATAAGTCATGGTACTGACGTCGATTGCATTGACACTGATGTCGATAACCTCAATGACGCCTTTGAGGTCAAGATAGGAACCGATCCACTCGACGATGACTCGGATGGGGATTCCTATTTGGATGGCATTGAAGTGATAGCAGGTACTGATCCATTGAATGCCGAAGACTATCCTGGAGCAACAACTCCTGGACCCACTGGACCTGGTAATCAGCTCTTTGTAGGAGTGATTGTCATAGGTGCAGGTGGAGCCGCAATCGTTGTGGTTCTTGTGTTCCTTATGAAACGGAAGAAGGCTTCATAACAAAGTGATACTTGGATGAAGGGGTACGCGCACGGGTCGTACCTCCTTCCATCCTTTCTCTTATGAGTAAATTTCTTAGAATGAATATCTCAGTTGGTTTCGAATACTGATTTTCCTTGACGTCGAAAGAGGATGTACCACAGCACAGCTGACAGCACAGAGAAGAAAATCCCTGGACCTATTGTGACAGAGGATATTGGGGAACCGAGACGAGATACAAAGAACTCCCCAAAATAGAAGATGTGAATTACTACTGAACCTAGAATTGGTGCAATGACAAAGAAATCAATAGTTTCACGATCACTGTCTTTCAATGCATATTCGTAAAGAAATGCAAGAAATACAATGAGTAGCAAACCGAAAGACATGAAGCTAAAGAATAGTCCCTCATAATATCCTGGATGAGAAATTGATGTGACTGTACCTGACATGGTTGATGCGACAGTTCCAATTCCAATACTGAATGAATATGCTATGGTGTAGTCCGACATAAGAGGCAGTCTGATTGGGTAAACTGCATTCATAGAAATTGTATACAGGGGGAGGATATTGGCCAAAAAAAGGAAAACAAAAGGAGCGAATGTAGAGCTGTTGACTAATTCTCTCCTAGAAGTAACAACTACTATCATCAAAATCAGGGTGGATGTTACCAACATCACTAGTCTTCCATGACTAAATGCTAACCCTCCAATCGAAATCCAATTTTCGCTTACAACAAGGGTAAGATTTCGATTTTGATACCGTTCAAGAGAGAAAGAGAAGTGATATGGAGTATGATAACTACCTGGTCTTCCAGTGACAGTTATGAAAACATAATCCATTGAAGGCACGTAGAAAGAGGGTTCATCAACTATCAGAAAACGTTCGTAGAACGAATACATGCCTTTACTTACTTCTACAGACAATCCTGGGATATTTTGTGTTGATTCGACATTAATCAGAATTGTCTTTATTCGGACTTCTAGATACACAGTTTCATTGACAATCGTGATATCCGTAAACGAATGCTGGTATCCCTCCCAATCAAAAATCAACGAATATACTCCATTTGGTAGATAGAATGTTTCATTTACCTGAGAAAAACAGAACTCAAACTCATCAAACCTTATTGTTGGGCTATCCGACTCCCTCAATGTAAGAAGCTCTTGGTGATCAAGTAGACTATCACCATTTGTCCGTTGTAAATCCATCACAACTGGATTGACCTCTGTCGTAAATGTTACTTCAATTGTGAAACGCAAATCTCTGATTACTGACAAGTCTGTTCCATCAATATCTGCTCCAATCCAAATCAGTTTTTCATCAAATTCCTCAGGAGTGAAGTTTGCTGATATCTCAATGAATTCACCTGATGAGCCATTAATCTGATAGTTGTATGGCCATCCATAGACAGTCATCATCAATCCTAGAGGTCCTGAGATGATATGCGCTGATACTGTGAATGTGATGTTTGAAACATTGAGTCGCGGAGTTGATATTTTCCTTGAAAATCTCGTATAGTTAAATCTAACATCAGTTCTATGTAGCCAATTTGAATTAGTCTCTAGTAATGAATCATTGAGAAGAATGACTGATGTCACTGGAGAAAATGGTGAGCTAGAGGAATTGAAACTTTCATCCTCGTCTATAGCATCACTTTCGATGAGTTCGTAACTTGCTCTAGGTATACTTCTTTCTTGAATGGAAATTATTAGGATGAGCATAAGAATCAGGAGTAATGTTGTTGTGATAGTTTTCTTCCTACTCTCTTGAAGCAACCGAGTTTCCCCATCCAATATTCAATATGTTATCTTTGTAATAAATGTCATGAGGAGTCTACATCCCCTCTGAGTTATCCAACTGAGGACCAGAAATAAAAGAGCATCATTTCGAGTATCAACTATCCTTTGAGGTCTAGATATGAAAGTGGTTGTCTTAGGAGCTGGGTATGTAGGAAATGTTATTGCGAGAGATCTAGCAGAAGACCCATCTACTGAGGTTACAGTTGTTGATATTGACCAGGAAGTGTTAGATAAACTAACACACGATTTTGGTCTTCATGGAATTTGTGCAGATTTGTCTAATCCAGAAACCATCAAGGATATTGTGAATGATTTTGATTTAGTAATTGGAGCTCTTCCTTGGCAAATAGGTTACAAGGCTCT
>JAEOST010000468.1 GCA_016840245.1 Candidatus Thorarchaeota archaeon | reverse complement strand
TTATCTCGTATTGTTACAAGGAATGGAGGGGCACCACCGGCAAAGGCAGCTCTACGAATGATGGGAATCAATGCTGGCCGCTCACGGATTCCATTGAACACAAATGGAACATTAACGCAAGAGTTGCGTGAAGAGATTCGATTAGAGCTTGAAAAACTCGAACTCATTGAGAAACTGACCCATCCTCCTGTCGATTCAGATGTTGATTTGAAAAGTATACTGAGTGATTTTGGTGTCACTCAAGAAGACACACAGGAACTGACATTCGGTAAGAGTGGGAATGATGTTGTATCTGTTGCAATGGCTACAGGTCCAAAGAGTGGACCTTTGGGCGCAGCTTTTGTGAAACTACTCACAACACCCAAGATTGGTCACGAGGCGCTCACTGTTATTCTTGAACCGAATCTTGCTGTCAAACCAAGTAGCCTCATGTTACCTATCAAGCAAATCCAGTCAATGCGTCAGGCATCACTTTTCTACGGTCCTGTGCAATCAGGAGCTGCAAAGGCTTTTGCCAAGTATCTTGAGCTTGGGAAGATACCAGAGTCCGTAATTAATGACAGCGTGGTAGTGATGGCGATGGATATCGACCTGAATAAAAGAGATCGGCGTCATGTTACTTCAGCTGCGCAAGACGCAGTATCTGAAGCACTTGGAAAAATCTGGGGGTAAAAAAAGATGGCAGAATCAGACTTCAAATTCAAAGGAGCTTATCCAGCACTTGTAACCCCATTCGATGAGAATGGTGTAAATGAGGAACAATACCGCGGACTAATTGATTATGTAATCAAAGCTGGAGCAACGGGGATCGTACCCTGTGGTACAACTGGTGAATTCACAAGCATGAGATTTGATGAGAAACTTGATGCTATACGTATTGCTTGTGAAGCTGCTAAAGGACGTGTTCCAGTTCTTGCTGGTACTGGTGCTGCATACACCGGTGATGCAGTAAAGTTAACACGTAGAGCAGCAGAGTTTGGTGCTCAAGCAGCTCTTGTTGTTTCTCCCTACTTCCTCAAACCAACTACTAAGGAGATTTATGAGCACTATGAAAAGGTTGCAAACTCCAGTGACATACCTATCTTTCTCTATAACATCCCACAAGTTACAGGCGTTCCACTCAACTGGTGGCTCATAGATGGTCTTCGTGAAATTGATGGCATTACCGGAATGAAGGACTCCAGTGGTAATCTTGTCAACCTAACTACCATCCTTGTTAGACGACCCGAGGATTTCCAAGTTGTTATCGGCCATGATGAGGTGGCATTTCCAGCTCTAGCCGCAGGATGTGATGGGGCAATATTAGCAAGTGCGAATGTCTTTCCAGATCGCTATGTTCAGATGCAGACTGGTTTAGCAAGTGGGAATCTCAAGGATGCGCTAATCATTCAAAGGAGTATACAGAAGACGGTTCGAATCTTCGTCAATCGTGGTGGTGGGTTAGCAATCAAGTCCGCTTTGAACATGATGGGTGTTCCAGTAGGTCTCGCACGTGAACCATTGCTGGAAGGCGATGCACTTCGTTACGAGGATATTGATGAATTACGAACTTGTCTAGAGGACTTGCAGTTAATACCAAGAGGTCAGGTCACCTACAAGATGGGTGAGCTGTCAATGGTGGCAGAGTCCTATCCTAAGGCTGTTGGTCTTGTACCAGATGTTATCCCTGATTTGTCATTACTTCATGGAGAAGCATTAGCAGGGGAAGGGCAAGAGGTTGCTCACGTCGATCTTATCCTTGGACTAAGAAACGGTCCTATGAGTGCTGCATTAGAAAATGCAGGAAAGACAGTTGAGGGATATCACTCTTCAAATGTGATCAAGGAACTTGAACCGTTGACTATCTTTGCTCCAACTGTAACAATCACAAAGGAGGACCATAAGAAGATGGTCTATGATGTCGCACAGAGAGCAGTATCAGATGCAGTGAAAAGAACAGTCACCGATATGATTCTCCCTGAAGAACTTCTCCCTGATTTAGTGATTGCAGTGAATGCATTTGTCCATCCTAGTGCCAACAACCCAAAACGAGTTCATATCAATAACTTCCGAGCAACACGACATGCACTCCGAAGGGCATTAGAAGGACGACAGTTCACTAGTGAGGTTATCGCTCGAAGAGATTCAGCTAGACATCCGTTTGCGTACAATCCATAGTGTATGCTAAGTCCATAAAATGAGGAGGTGGGGAACTCCCCTCCTATCCTCCTAGAATAAAATATCTCTTAATCATTGGTGAGGATTAGGCCATTTCGCCGCATTTTAACTGTAAACGACCTACCGACATCGTCCCTCACACTAACTACATCATCCTTCAGGAATTGCTTAACTTGACGTTTCATGTCGGCGGATGGTAAATCCCGGAGTTTGATGATGTAGGATTCTTTCATAACAGCCAGTCTCCATCACGGGGGGGGTGGTGGTGCGGCAACCTGAAAGGAGTGCACAAGTCAAGAAACACTATCCGCAATCGACTATATATAACGACACTGAACTGATGACCTCATTAAAATAGCATGAAAGTGCGTTTTCATCTCATCTAAGAAATACAATCCTTAATCATCTATTTGAGTAAGAGATGAGTGTCAAATTGCTTCTCTTGAGATGTGGTTTCGCCTTAACATCTGGCCAAGATGATTTAGTGGCAGACCTCAGCCTGCTCTTGGGTCGTCATCGCGATTAGCTCGGACAGGGGTAACCGCCTCACTGATCTGCCACCTTCTATAGTCATCTATTTACTTATGAAGCTGATTCTTCTTGCTTTAGTAATCTTCATAGCATGGGTTGAATTGAGTCTAGATGGTGATCATGTGGTCGATGAAACTAGGGTTTTATCCCTATTGAAGGAACTTGTATCAACAAACTCGGAAAACCCTCCAGGATACGAGAAGGAAGTCGCGGATGTTCTGATAGACCATATGACTGCCCACGGCTTCTCGTTCGAAATGGTAGGTCCTGAAGAGAGACCTAATGTCGTGTTCTACACACATCCTGGGAAGACCGGTAAGCTTGTTCTTCATGGTCATATGGATACAGTACCGACCGGGCCTTTGGATTCGTGGTCATACGCGCCATTTGGTGCTGAGGTTGTTAGTGGACGACTCTATGGAAGAGGGTCCTGTGACATGAAGGGTCCTGTTGCTGCAATGGCTGAAGCAATGATCCTATACAAAGAAGCCGGTCACCAAGAACCTCTTGTCATGCTAACTACATCTGATGAGGAAAGTGGTTGTTCAGGTGCAGAACGAGTTGTGGAGAGTGGCCTATTACAAGGAGTACCTTTCGGAATTTGTGGAGAACCTACAAGTCTCAATGTCCTTGTTGGAGAGAAGGGAATGTTCTGGTCGAAACTAATCGCTGAAGGAAAATCTGCTCATGGATCCAGACCAGAAGAAGGCATCAATGCCATTAACCTGTGTTTAGAGGCACTCCGTGTCTTGATTACAGAGCCTTATTCATTTGAGCCCAATGAACTACTAGGGAAGCCAACTCTTAATTTGGGTATGATTAATGGTGGCATTAAGATCAATGTCGTGCCTGCATATTGTGAGGCCTTACTTGACATGAGAATTGTAAAAGGACAATCCCCTGAGAAGCTCCTGATAACGATGAACGAAAGACTTTCTTCAGCAGGTTTAGGTGAAACAACTCGGGTTGACTATGTGCATGGGAAGCCAGCTGTGGTTACACCACGCGACTCTGAGATTGTCAATATCAGCTTAGATGTCGTTGAGAGCGTGACAGGCCATCGTTGTATTCCAACCGCGGCAACATATGGTACTGATTGCAGTGTATTGCAACCAAAAGGCGGAATCATTAATGTGATATGTGGACCTGGATCAATTGAGCAGGCTCACCAACCTGATGAGTTCATCAGTCTGGAAGAGCTTTACAAATCAGTTGATGTCTACATGGGAATTGCTAGACATTTTGCAGACTCTACCTAGTTTTCACAATGAAACTCACGTCGTTTCACCTCGGAGAAACCTTAAAGTTGTCATTGGTGTGTCAGTCGTATTATCAAACTGTGGTGATTGATGCGATGGCAAGACTGCGCAAGAAAAAGTCTAAGAAGACTCAGTTGGGCAAACACATGAAGAAGATGCTCTCCGCAACTGAAAAGGGCCGTGTACCTGAGTCTCCAGTAGTACGGTCGCGTCAAGATATACTCACAGATTTGTTTGGTGTTAAGATGGAAGCAATCGGTCTTGAACCGTCCTCTGATTCTGGCCACATCCCTCTTTCATATACTCCTCTTGCTCGTTTGCTATCGGAGCATGGTGTTGAGAATGACATTGTTTCAGCTATATTGCAAGGACTTCAAGAGGAGAAGAGTGAGCAAGCTGTTAGAGACATCATTGAGGCAACATCAGAGTCTCGTGCTGAGAGTCTGCAAGGAACTATCCTCGCAGAAGCACAACGCTTGGCTGTTGAAGAGTGGAAGCGTCTACATGAAGCATGAGGGGTCACTGTTTTGACAGAATTATTGTATATGCAAGACAACTACATCCGTTCTTTCGAAGCCAAAGTAATCAAGGTTCTTGATGATTCGGTTGTTCTAGATAGAACTGCATTTTATCCTGAGGGTGGAGGTCAAAGCGGGGACCGGGGTATGCTGACTAGCGAATCGACTTCGATTCAAATTACTGCAACAAAAAAAGAACAAGGGGAAATCAAACACATCTCAAATGAGTCCATACCATTCGAAGTGGGTAGTGTAGTCGAGGGTGTACTTGATTGGGACTATCGACATGAGTGTATGCGATTCCACACCGCACAACATGTGCTATCTAGATATCTTCAGATTCACTATGATCTTGTTACTGTTGGAAATATGATTAAACCCGGTGAGAGCCGAGCTGACTATTCTCCTCTGGAACAGTTTGGTGAAGAAATGAAACGGGAAGTCGAGAAAGGCGTCAACGAGATTCTGGACAAGAACTTGTCCGTTGAAATTAGATTTATGCCACGTTCCGAAGCAATAGAGTTTCTTACAAAATGGGGCTATCAAAAACGCTACCTAGAGATGGTCCCAAAATCCGTGAAAGACTTTCGTGTGTTAATCATTGATGATTATGATGCAGCATCCTGTGCTGGAACTCATGTTGCTAATACTTCAGAGATTGGAAGACTTAGAATTGGAAAATCAAAGAATGTTGGTGCTGGGAAGAGACGAATTTATTTCAAACTTGAGAAAGAGTGAGCGTTGGTAAGAGTTTTATGACAGCACACCATGGCCTTCAGTGTGAGTCATATGAAGGCACTTGTGCTGACTGCTGGAGAAGGAAGAAGACTGAGACCTCTTACTGCAAATCGGTCTAAGTCTATGTTGATGATTGCAGGTCATCCTGTATTAGAATACATCATTGATAGTTTGAAGGATAATGATATCAATGATATCGTGATAGTGGCGGGTCATGGTCGGGAGGAGCTTATTGACCAATTTCAGCATGGTGGTGATTATGGAGTACGAATCCGCTATGTGATACAGCATGAGCAGAAGGGCGTAGAACATGCGATATTAACTGCCAGAGACGAGATTGAGAATGATGAGGAGTTCCTTCTCGTTAATGGCGATGTCCTTGTTGAGCCAGAAATGGTGTCGCGTACTCTTGAGAACCATACAACAATGCAAGCTGATGGTACAATGCTTGTGACTCTTGTTTCGAATCCAGAACAGTTTGGTACAGTGAAGATTGGGACTGATGGCGTGGTTGAACATCTTGTTGAGAAGGGTGGACCTGATCGTTATGTTAGCAACTATGCGGTTGCAGGTGTGTCGGTATTCACCACGGAAATCATCCAACTGTTAGAAAAACACACGACTATGGAAACAACCATTGAAAAGATGATTGATGA
>JAEOST010000467.1 GCA_016840245.1 Candidatus Thorarchaeota archaeon | reverse complement strand
GTCAATATAGAGTTTTGAGAGAATGATATTCCAATGTTCAGCAAGCCTGTCCAACTCAGACAGTACATTTTCTTTCTCTCTGTATTTGGAAATTCTCTTTTTGATCTCATCCTTATTTTGCTCTACACCAAGGATGAATGTGATTGTTGTAGACTCACCTGGTCCAAGTTTCACTGTATTGGATGTAGCAGCAATTGGATTCCCACCTGCAGCCTCAGAGTTGAAACATTTCCCTCTCTCAACAGCAACAGGGTTGGATTCATCGTGATACATTCCAATGAAGGTTTCTCTCAGGCAGTCATATCCATTGACATCACCGGTTGAGTAGAAGTAAGCTATACCTGCGTGTGGGTTGAACATGTGGTTGTAGATTACATCATCCTCTCTCTTAGCAATGGCTTGAAATTGGATTGATTGAAGATCATTTGCATCCCGAGTTGCTTCCCATAGACAGAATTCAGAGTATGTAAAGACCGTAAGGTCTCTCTCGTTAGAACCTGTGTTCTTTAACTCTAACATCCATATCTCTAGATTCTCATCCAACGGTACAAAGTACAGACTCTTAGATTCAATTTCTGCATATGAGGAGCTAATTTTCGTATATCCTAGCCCATGTCTACATTCGTAATTGTCAAGTTCGGTTAGGGTTGGTTGCCATGACGGGGACCAGTAGGTTCCTTTCTTGTTATCCCTGATGTAGATGTATCTCCCTGGTCTGTCCATTGGTATATTGTTGTACCTGTATCTAAGAATCCGGCGGTCTCTCGGATCAATGTGGAAACTATAACCTCCAGCGGTGTTAGATATCATTGCGCAATATTCATTGTTACTGAGGTAATTAATCCAAGGTGTAGGTGTGTCTGGTCTGGTGATAACATACTCTCTGTGATTCTGTTCAAAATAACCATAGCTGTCAGAGTCTGTCAAATCAATCACACAAATCATAGATTTTAGTTCCTTTCCTTTAACTATTGTCGGCTATGATGTGAAAGATTTTCGGACAAATGGAGTGTATACTGTTGTCATTCCAATTATTCCACCAATGCTATCACATGCAGTTCAATGTTTTCTTGCTTTTCTTATTGTCATGGCGTGGTTTCATCTATGATTCATCTAGATTGACAGTCTGTATCGAATATTTTTCATTTTACAACCTTGTCAAAATGAGTGAACAAATTCTCAATTGTTTCAGGTTGAACCTCACTTTATTTGGAAAATTTTCGTTACAATAAGCTACATACTTACTGTTTTTTCTGTGTTTAATGGAAATCCTTTTGTATATACTCACTAGTAGGTTTTCGGTGGAGAGAACCTTTTACCGAAAAACAAACCGGAGGTAGAGGAAGGTGTCAAGGTCGCGTACAAATGGTGCAGACAAAGATGACCTGAAGATTCTGGAACTTCTGCAAAAAGACTGTAAGTTGGGAGTTCAGAAAATAGCTGATCAGGTGGGGAAGGGCATTTCGACTGTCCATGCTAGAATCAAGGCAATGGAACAGAAGGGAATTATTCAGAGGTACACTGCAGTTTTGGATCCTGTTGCGCTTGACCGGCCAACATTAGCTTTCATCTTTGTCACAATTCGATACAGACTGCCAGGAAAGGACGATATCCTTTCTCAGAAAGAGTTCTGTGAAGAGATAGCAAGTCATCCCTATGTCCAAGGTGTTCACATTTTGAGCGGGCAATATGACGTATTCATGAAGGTTCGTACAAAGAATGTTGAGGAGATGAATCGATTCATTGTGGACCATCTACGAGAGATGCCTGCTGTTGACCGAACCCTGACTATGTTCGTCATGGAGAACTTCCTGGAAACACAGGAGTTACGACAACTAACTACACCTGAAGAGGGCTAAATGCGAGTTCTTACCAGAGTGAACTGTAACAAATTGGACACGGACAATCTTGAATTTTCACATATTATATAGTATATAGTAACAAGTTTCTACCATGACAATTTCCAAATCTAACCCGAAAAGCCCACGAGAAATCGTGACTGAACACACTATTAGAATTCATACAGACTTAGAATGCACCGATGCAGTTCAACAGGAGTCAATGGAGCTCATTGCTCGGGCTGATAAGCAAGGACTCCTCTCGAAGGGTAGTCCGAAGGGCCTAGCTGGAGGTATCGTCTACATTGCAGCAATCTTGTCTGAAGACAGAATGACACTTGATTCAATTGGATTCTCTGCTGGAGTATCCGGTGGTACGGTTGGGAAGTACTACATGACGATTGCTCGTGGACTCGGGTTTGGCGAACGCTGAACCTAAATCAAAATGATGTAAGTTGGGAGCCTTCGCTCCCAATCTTTTTTTGATATACTGCACTCATCCACTTACAATTATCATTTCTTATCAAGTAGGTATTATTTGGTTGTTGATTCAATCTTCGGGCAAGGATTGACTCTTCTCCCATGTTTAAATGAGATAATAACCTCCATTTACTTGAAGGAAGAAGTTGATATGATTGGGTCACTACAAATCACTGTACCAGCAGGATGTATGAATGACTGTGTGTTCTGTGTCTACAGGCAACATGCAACCAAGTTCAAGACTACATGGAAGAGCGACCATGATAGATGGTCACGTGAGGTTGAGAGACGAATCAGGTATGCTGCAGATAGGGTTGCTGCAGTCATGATCACCAGTCATGGTGAACCTACAATCAATATAACCTACATCCGTGATGTGATTGGAATCCTCAACAGGACCACACCCGAACTTGCGCACATAGAGATTCAGACAAGTGGAGTTGGCTTGACTGAGGAGAAACTGGATATTCTCTACGAGCTGGGTGTTCGAGTCATCTCACTATCCATCCCAGCATTGGAAGTTGTTCGGATTGTTGAGATAATGAGTGTCCCTGAGAAGTACGATTATGATCCGATTGCTCTCTCGGGACTAATACGTTCTAAGGGATTCACACTCCGGCTCTCTATAGCAATGACCAAGTGGTTCGATGACTATTCCTTGGAGCATATCATGGAGCAACTGAAGACCGTCTGGAACCCTGACCAAGTTTCTTTCAAGAAGATCTACGGTGCAGATGATCTTGCATCAACAAAGTATGATGCATTAGCTGAGGAATTCAAGTCCAATGAAGAATACACTAAACTAGAATTACTCTCACTAGGACTCTGGAAGTATGATGCCCGAGGGATGGGTGTCGTCTGGAATGATGACTGCATGGTCTCATCAGAACAAGAAGACCCACGGTATCTCATTCTCCAACCTGATGGGAAGCTCTACACTAGGTGGGATAGCAAGGCCTCAGTAGTATTCTAACTGGTAACAATTAATCAATAGAATCAATAAGAACCTAATGCTTCACAGGTTCAGTTGGGGATATGAAGATGACTCACGATCTACTTATTGTTGGTGGTGGTCCAGCAGGTTCCACATGTGCACGGAGAGCAGCTGAAAATGGGCTGGATGTTCTAGTGCTGGAGAAGGACCATCATCCACGGAGGAAGGCATGCGGTGGCGGTCTAACGCTTCGTGTGAAAGATGCTCTGGACATTGACTTCTCTGAGGTTGTTGAACGTGAGCAATGTGGTCAAAACCTCTACTCACCTGC
>JAEOST010000466.1 GCA_016840245.1 Candidatus Thorarchaeota archaeon | reverse complement strand
GTAATCAAAGCTGCAAGAGTCCTAGAAAATGGACTCATTGAAAATATAATCGAACTCATGACGTAACCGAAGAGTGTTCCTCGAACTAGGCTCAGAGTGAGTGACGCAAATACGATACCTGTAAACTCTGAGAGTACCACTCGTACAATCTGTTGCTTCGATCCTCCTACAGCTCGCAGGATAGCATAGTCTCGCTTCCTCTCTCGTACGATAGAGCCCAGAAATAAGGTAAGGGCAAACATACTTAGAATGAGAGACATTGCAAATCCAATTGAGAATAGTCCTTCTACTGTACTTAGGAAGAGAGCTGTACCAAATGAGTAATCGCTAAGGTCGAATGCTTCGGGAGTAGTAGCAGATACTCCTGGTAGGTCCCTCAAAGATCTAAGGACAAGATCTTGATCAGTAACACAGACAAGGTCTGCCATGAATAATGATGATTCGGATATCTCGGTCGATTCTGAAACGTAGTCGAGATTCGCTAAAGCAAATCCGGAAAGACCTGATTGAAATCCAAAGCCTGCTCCTAGACGAGATGGTGGAATATCTTCATAATTAGCATAACCAAAGCCTGGTGCAGAATGCATGACACCAATCACAGTGAAGGTGGTCCATACTGAAGTCAAATGACCACCAAGCTCCAAATTAAGCTCATCACCAACTGTCTTGTTCCATCGGTCTGCATGATAGGAGCTTAGCAGTATACCATTTGGTGTTGATGCAAGCCGAGATAACACGAAACTAGGATCTTCTCCATAGAAGCTAGATGAATCAAAGTTCGCTATTAACGAGTATTCTATCGCGTCAACAGCAGTCATAACAATCCGTTCTATACCGATACCGCCCCAAGTGCGAAGAATAGGGGTTGCTCTATTTACACCAGGATACTGTTCAAGGGTATCATTGAAACTAAAGGGACGAGCGGTACAACTCACACGCAGGTCGGAACCAATGGCATAGCTTACCTCTTTCTGGAGATCTGCCTGAAAGCTCTCAGCTTGTACTGTAAAGGCAATAGTCGATGAAAGTGTAAGTGCCAATACAACCATGAGTGGAACTATGCGGCCTCTCCTCATTCTCAGGTTTCCTGCAGAAATCAGGTTCTTTTCACCTAGAACAAAGGACATCTTCTTGGTAATCTTAGCAAATCCAACACGAGAAATACGAGACCCATTAAATGCCATGAAGAACCATGCGGCTGTACCCAGTCCAAGTTCCAGCATCAGCATAATCGAGTTTGTTGGTAGGAATAGGACTGCTCCAACGACCATTGCAAGCAGTACAACAGACATTCCAATAGTGAATCCGTATGCTTCACCACCAGTTGAAACAGGCTCAGAAACCTCCATGAGCTGCATTCCAATCTCAGTCATAGCAGCTTTTCTGGCTGCATTAAGGATGAATAGAAGAGGTGGAAGAATACAGAGTAGAATTGTCATGATTATTGATTCAGTTTTGATAACTGTGTTAGCAAGGAAGTAATTGTATAGTTCCAAGTCGAAAACCATGAATCCTGTAGCCGAGGGGATTAAGGCGGCAAACAATATACTCAGGAAAATACCCACGATTGTACTGAAAATCGCAATGATAACAGACTCTGAGAAGAAGATTCCATACACCTGACTTGAGCTCGCACCTTTAGATCGAAGGGCACTTACTTCCACATTTCTTGTAGCCATGAACGTATCAGCTGCGAATACAGAAAGGAAGAGGGCAAGAATGAAGATAGGTAGGTTGAGCAATGCAAGAGGCATTGTTTCAACATATGTATCTACAAGACTCTGGAGATACAAAACTTCGTCGAGTCCCTCAACATTGACCTCATATTGTTCATCTACTCTTGCTTTGAGGACAAGAAGATTCTCATCCATGATGTCTACGCCTGCAGCAATTAGATTCTCACTTGAAGCTCTCACAAAAGAGCGAGCACCAAAGAAACCAACTTGTGAAATCTCTGTTGTATCAAATTCTTCAGCCAGAACCATGATGCTGTCACGTATACCAAAGACTGGAGTGTAAAAATGTAAGAAGTCGTAATTCTTTCTCATAAGGGACTCGAAACCAAGCTCGAGGAGACTATTGTATCCTTCAATCTCATAGATGCCAACAATCTTCAGTTCATTGAGGCTCTCTCGCCCCATATCACCTATTTCACCAGTTTGTCCTGTAGGTCGTCGAGTTAAGACTTCAACATCTATAGATGAATTGATTGTTAATGTAAGCCCAAAGACTTCGTGTACGTAATTCACGAACTGTGCGGAAACCACAGTTTCACCTGGACCCAACTGGAAAGTACCCTCAATACTGAACTGTGTCTTTGCTCTGTCCAGGATTTCATTGTTTACTACAATGACCTCGCAGTCTTTCATCCCATCCGTATAGATGGGCTCATTTAACCCATACAACGTGCTATCAGGTAGCTGAGTTCCAAATACTAACCCGACAGTCGAGTTCAACCGATATGTATCTTCAATTAATGGACTATTTCGCAAGTAGTTATCAGCAGCGTCTACTGCAGATGTCTGACCTGCGGGATTCTCAACAAGTAACTGGAATGCGTTTTCTTCAAAGTATTCATCGACACTAACCTGAACACCAGTGTCTGCCCAGATAAGAACTGAGCCAATTAGAGAAACGCCAAGGCTAAGAGTAAGAGCTAGACTAAGAGCTCTAAACGGATATGCCCTCATTGAACTAAGTGCATATGAAAAGGCATAGAGTCGGTTACCAGGTAGTTGTTTTCCGTTCTTACTCTTTCTAGCCAACAGATCACCCCGAGGCAGAATCATCCACTGGACGAGTTTCTACATCAACACCGCTTGCTCTGAAGAACTCACCAATGAGCTCTGATACAAGCTTGCCATCACGAAGTAGAAGAATTCGGTCTGCCATTCGGGCGGTTTCTGGATCGTGCGTCACAGTAATGACTGCACGGTTCTCTTTCTTAGCGAGATCTCTCATCAACCTAATGATCTCACTTCCAGTCTTGTGATCCAAGTCTCCTGTAGGCTCGTCACAGAGAAGTACAATCGGATCATTGGCAAGCGCACGTGCAAGAGCAACTCTAGACCTCATACCACCGGACAGTTCATGAGGCATATGATGAGCACGATGATCGACACCTACAGCAGCAAGGAGTTTCATTGCTTTCTCATTACGAATATCAGCCCGAATTTCATCAAGTAACATTGGAACCTGAACATTCTCAATTGCTGTGAAAATGGGTAGTAGGTGTTGGTCTTGGAAGAGAACACCAATCTTATGACGGCGCATCTCTGACATCTTATCATCATCGAGACCCGTAATGTCGGTACCATCAACCAGAATAGTTCCACCTGTAGGGCGGTCAAGACCTCCAATTAGATTAAGTAATGTGGTCTTACCAGAGCCAGATGCTCCGACAATCGCGACAAACTCGCCACGATAGACTGTTAGGTCGGTACCTCTAAGGACCTTAATTATACGAGTGCCGTCCTCGAATTCTCTAAAAACCTCTTGGCGGATAACTGCAGCTTCTTTTTCGGTGCTCAAGGATGGTGTCTCCAGTACTGTTTTCTCCGACAGTTTCGGATTTTTAAGGTTCCGACAGGAGCAAACGAAAATTACCGATATATTAACTGACCCTTCTCGACATCGAAAACACCATTAACCTTC
>JAEOST010000465.1 GCA_016840245.1 Candidatus Thorarchaeota archaeon | reverse complement strand
TTGGGGCACTTCAATGGATATACACACCTTCAATATCATGAGGAGTTATGATAGATATTCGATGAACATCCTGCAGATGCTCTACGACAGTCTGATGATTAGGATGCCTGATGGTCTGTTAGAGCCTTGGTTGGTTGAGTCATACATTATCGAGACACACGATGACAATCCAGCTGTTCCACTGGATAACACTCGCATCACATTCGACTTTATTCGGAATGCTACATGGAGCGATGGAACTCCCGTCACAGCAGAAGATGCAGCTGTCACACTGAATTATTACAGGGAATCATTGAACGCAACTCTCGGTGCTGATCTAAATGAGATGACCTCAGCATACGCACCAACCACGTATCAACTAGTTGTACAGTTTCATACAGAGTCCTATTGGCATCTGAACAGGGTTGCTCTCAAACCCATTCTACCGTCCCAGCTTCTGATAGATCTTGGTCCTGACGGATGGGCGACCTGGGATCCTATGCCTCATATTGAGGGTATGGTCACCTCAGGACCCTTTTACGTGTCCGACTATGCACCTGGTGATTATTGCGAACTGACCTACAACCCAACCTACCACCATGAACCCAAGCTTGTCGTTCCTCCTACCCCTGAACTAAGCATCAGTAGTCCTTCAGATATCTCCTATACCGAGGGTGAAACAGGAAATGAGATTTCTTGGTTGCCTGTTGTGGACCAATCGGTCAGATATCACAGCTGGCTGAATGATACAGAGATAGCTACAGATGTCTGGTCTTCAGGAGAAATCTTACTCGATGTGGATGGACTCTCTCCAGGTGCCTATGAATATCGTATCACTATGGCCTTCATGTACAGTATACCACTAGAACGAGGTGGGCACGCAGATGCTTTAATCTCCACTGAAGACTCTGTCATTGTTGCGGTTACTCCAGCAGATAGCACAACAACTACAACAACAATGACTACAACATCTTCAGGTGGGACAACACCTTCTACGCACACACCTTTTGGTTTGGCTTCGAGAATTCTGGGAATAACCGTGCTTGAATGGTTGCTGACAATACCTTCCCTCTGTATTGTGATAGTTATTGTAGTAAAGTGGCGATCTGACAGGAATAAGTAGAGGTTTCACTCATACTCATAGTAATGCATGGGACATGACACGGATTCACCCACAGTTATCATTAGGGACGATTCCGTGCGCTGTCCTCTCAATCACTGATATCACGTCATGTTGACTCAATATAAGGAAATGGTCAAGTGGGGCTAACTCAAATGTGTGTAAAGAAATTAATATGGTGGAAACAAAATAAATCACTGAGTTCACATTCCGTGACGGAAACTGTTTCTGATCTCATGAGAGTAAACACCTTGAAGGTAGGATGTGGCTGGAATGCGTCATATTGACAGAATAACACAACTGAGATTCCTATGTGTAATTGTGATTGTCATAGTTATTTCTTGGGCAATTCTGTTTGAAATCAATCTCATTCTGAAAGGTACAGCGGTTCCACTTTTGATTACTATGTTTGTAATTCTCATCATGCCTAGTGGAATACGCAATATCCTGAAACAGGTCCCACTACCTATCATTTTTCTCTACATTGCATGTATTCTTCCATTCGTCTACCTCTATAATCCCAATCCCATTGTGTATGAAATCCCCCCTCCTGGATACACAACTCAGTGGTGGTATTATCTCATTGGAGACTTTGACTACTTCTTTAGGTTGAGATTCCTTTCACTCTCAATTCCTTTCTGGATGATTACTGGATTTTTCATTCTACAGATGAATGCACCAAACGTTACATCCTATCTCCATGATTTTCTTATTCATCTTGCAATAAGTTGTGTTCTTTCTATATCATGGTGGTATCTTTCAATCTGGATCTTCAGTGGAATTACATCATGGGAAATAGTACCCATTACATTCACACCAATGATTGGAATCGCATTTGTAGCAGTTCATCGTGCAGTGAACTGGAAATCATCAGATGCTGTAGATTTACGATGACCATTCAGAATATAACCGTCGAATTATCTGGTTGGTCGTGGGAGCTAGATGAATTATCAACTGGACTCATTGATACGAATTTCGAAATCCAATCTTGATGCAGCTATTGACATGTTAGTACAGGCTTTTTGGAATGACCCTCTGAACATCTACTTTTATCCAGATGAGGAAACGCGTAAAAAATTACTGCCTGTTTTTTTCGATTACCGGCTGAAACAAGGTCTATTGAGTGGGGAGGTCTGGGCCACCTCATTGCAATTTGAAGGACTAGCAATTTGGAAATACTCGCATAAAGTCAACCGTTCCTTGTGGAGTGATATACGAGCTGGAGGCCTATCCATG
>JAEOST010000464.1 GCA_016840245.1 Candidatus Thorarchaeota archaeon | reverse complement strand
GAGCCAATAAACAGGAAAGGTGAGAGAGAAGCTAGCATCCCCAAGACTGCCGCACTAGTGAGTGTCAGCAGGTAGACCTTCATCCTCTGAGCAGCGATGATTGAATCTCGCTCCTTTGCCACAGCAGAACGTTTCACAAGACGTGTTGCGATTTTAGAGAGCCGATCACCTGCAGCTTGAGCTGAGGTCTCACACATTATCACAATCATACTGAACATCTGAGACACTCTTTGTCCTAGAGCCGCTTCAGATGCGCGGGTCATACCCTCAACAATGCTTTCTTCTTCCTTGTAAATCGCATTCAGTGAGATGTCAACAAGTCTTTGAACCTCGATATCCAAATCGTCACGGATTGCAGCCAAAGAAACCTCCAGTGTATCACCGGACCTAAGGCGCTCTCCAAGTAGAATTAGGAAGTTTAGAAATGCATCATACTCTAAGATGATTTGTTTCTGTGTAGGTGGCACTAATGAGGTCGCTCTTGGACGGTCAAAATAGGCTGAGAATTGTCGGGAGAACCTACTTTTCAAAAGTGCATTCATCAGGATGAAGACAGGGGCAACTAGCACTACGTACAAACTAGTTGCATATCCTGCGAGTGAAGCCGCCAAAGTGAACATGATAGGCACGTAGGTCACAAGTGCTGCAACGATAAGCAGTCTGCTTTCTAGTTCAAGATTCTTTTGACGCAGAGCTAAGTCAGCCTCGAATGATTCACCGGACAGTGTATCGATCAAGTCAGTCTTCTTTTCGAGGGATGAAACTATTGCTGTGAAATACCTCCTTAAGTCATCAGAGGGCTGATCCTTTGCAAACTCCATCATACAAGTTTCAGGAGGAGTTCCTTCATTGATTTCCCCAATCATCTGTTTGAATGCCATTGAAAGGTAAGGATGGTCAGACTGAGCAACCATCTCAATTGCATCGAAGATAGTACCACCAGATTGGAACACAAGGATGAATTGTTCAAAAACTAGGTCGGCCTCTTCTGAAAGACCTAGTTTGTAACTGTTCATCACAGATACAGGATAGGTGACAATTATGTAGTATGTCACAACAGCAGCCATTCCAGCGAGTGGAGCGACAATGAGGAGACTGAGTTCAAGAAATGAGAGTAGAAAGACAAGTAGAACAAGAATAAGAACTGACATCAAATTAGCAGCTGCTTCTACACCCTTCACTGTTATCTTCATGAGGGGTGTGAGAAACTTGACAGCTTTCTGCAGTTCCTTATCATCTCGTCTTCGGCTTGTACGCCCTGCGATGCGCTCGCTGAACCTACAGAGTCTCTCATACAACAACATTCGGTCCTCTAAGAGCTATGTCTTCGTTGCTTCTCTTAAATTACCCGATGTTTGAAAAGAAAGAGATTCCCTGGAGTTCCAAGACAAGGAACCCAGGGATGTATTCAGATTGATCAACGCCGTCGTCGCATTACCAAAATGACTGCGATAATCCCCACTGCCAGAATAACCACAACAATGCCACCACCATCATTTGGTTCAGCATTGAGGTTAGTGTAGGCAACATATACTGGATCTTGCTCAATTCGGAGCGACCCCCATTCAGGGAAAGTCACTGCATACCACCAGTTGCTATTGTGGAATACCGATCCAGCTGCAACATTAGTCACCATATCGCCCACAGTAGCGTAGACTGACCTTAGTTGAGAAGACAGACCATATGCCATGTGTGCAAACAGGAATGCAGAAACCGGAGCTTGCCAGAGAACCAGGAGACGGTCAATCGGTCGAGCTGCGAGTAGAGTGTTGAGTGCGGTCTCAGCTGACGATTCAACTGTCCAGGGGTTTGTCGTTTCATTGATGAGTGCATACTCACGACCAAGTCCAATGTCGAAAGCTCGTTCATCATTGTTTCCAACTCTGATACTGAGGTCCTCAGTAAGGGGAGTCGTCGATGTGGGCGTAGTCAATTCCACGCCAGAATCTGTCGCAACAGTGTATCTTGATGTGAACACAGACAGATAATGAACTGCAGATATCTTCATTGAATCAATGATTACCTCTGTCGGTTCCTTTTCTTCGACACCCAGTCTCAGTTCCTTTACCTGTCCAATTGTATACAACGTTTCAGCATGGACTTGTCCTGTTTCATCAATCGTGATGTCGTATTGAATTACAAGTTCACTAATTACACAGGTCATTAGCGGAACGATTAACGTGGTCCAGAATAAGGCTGGAAGGTTAGCATCAACTATCCTGCAGGTCAGATTGGTATACCGCATTCCGAATCGATAGTGATTCTCACTGATATTAGTTGCAGGAATTGGTTCAACTGTAGGTGTATACTCCGGCCAAGTATTGTCAACAGCTTGAGGAATAACATACCAAGCAAGCTCATTGCCAACATCTGGCAAATCATTTCCACCGTAGGTTTCGTTGTGTGCAAGTAGAAAGGCAAAGACTGCACCAATGAAGACCTCCCGATTTTGTGGTGTCTTGT
>JAEOST010000463.1 GCA_016840245.1 Candidatus Thorarchaeota archaeon | reverse complement strand
CCTTATGTGGAAACATGAGGATTATGTGCTCCACATTCAATTTGCCATATTCCTTCAATCGTTCTACAATCATATCAGGTGTTCCCCAGAGGGCACCCTCTATCCGTTTTCTATAGTCATCTTCGGATACGTTTCTATTCTTTGCACCTTCAACAATGGCAGTCTCCATCTCTTCCTCAGTTTCATACAGCCTAGTCCAACACCCAACTGACCTCTTCATTTCACCCTCATCACGACCGAATTTATTGCAGAGTTCATCAAGATGTCTGAATATCTCTTCACACTGGTCTGGACCAAATGACCATGCAACATTGATTCCATCACCATATTTTGCAATGAGTTCAAGCATCTTGGGTTTGGCATACATTGTTCCAACCCAAATGGTTGGATGCGGTTTTTGCACTGGTTTTGGAAATGATACAATATCCTGTATCGTATAGTGTTTTCCCGTGAATGTCGGTTTCTCTTCTGTCCATATCTTCCTAATAATCTGAATCCCTTCTGCAAGTTGCTCTATGCGAGTAAGGTCTTTGGGAAATTCGTATCCATATGCATTATATTCGATTTCTTTCCAACCTGCCCCAATGCCAAACTCGAAGCGTCCATTGGCTAGCACATCTAGTGTTGCAGCCATTTTTGCATGAAGCGCTGGAGGTCTATAGTTGTTGCAGAAGACGAGACTACCCACTCGTATTCTTGGGTTCTCTCTTACTAATGCTGCCATGACTAACCAAGGATCCAACAACACTCTCTCTGTGGCATCTTTGTCAAGCATGAAATGATCTGAGAACCATAAACACTCAAAACCGTACGGCCCCGCATCTTCTGCAATGCTTAAGACATCGCTATAACTATAACCAAACTGAGGTTCAACTTGAACTCCGAATTTCATGAAAGTAATCTCCAGAATGATATGAAGGCTACGTAGCTTTATTGTATCGGATAAGTACTCCGAATTTGTATCAAGTTTCAGGGAAACAAGGTTTAATCATTAGGTTCATGATTGCAGTTCTAACTTGGTCTGCAGAAACGAAACCAGTTAGCTCACTTTCACAAATTTTTATGAATGGCAGCATTGGAAGTTCTTTCTCAGTAACTTCACATGTTGGGTCATCAACATTGAGAACTTCAACCATATAGCTAGGTACACCCATCTCCTCCATAACACCCATCATAACCTCAAATGTGGGTTCACAAAAAAGGCAATGGTTAGACTTGTAGAAGGTGATGCATGTATTTCGTCCACAATGAAGTTCTTCGAGTACAATCCATTCTGGCAGTTCGAGTACGAATTTTGCACCTTTAGTTCGGTCCTCGTCTATTCGATTCTGAACGTAAATTTCACCCTCAAGGTGTTCCACAATTTGACCCACCAGAGTCAAACCCAATCCTCTACCAACCATTTGTTCATCAGGACTTCCAGTTCTGCGGAATATCTTATCCTTGATTCCGTCAGGTACCCCAGGTCCTTTATCAACTATCTCTATTCGAATTGTGCGAGTTGAGGGTTCTCTTCTTACGGCAACTTCTACATCTACAATTTCTCTTTCATCATAGGTCACTGCATTATGAAGAAGATGAAAGAAGACATTCTCAAGATATGAGTGACCTGCTACGTAAAGACTGCCATTGTGGATATCAATTCTAATATTGAGTTGCTTCCAAGGGAAATCTTGTTTGACCATTTCAACTGCGTTAGAGAGGCTTTCTGAGATATCTGTCTTGATTCGCTCTGGAGGATTTTCTCTAAGATTGATTATCGTTCTCATTGTAGCAATCATTCTTGCAGATCTTCTAATGCTCCAATTTGTATCTCTAAGCATTTCTTGGATTCTTTTTGGAAGTTCCATGGTTTCGTTGATAAGCTCCAATGAGAACATTAGACTCTGATTTACATTATTCATATCATGGGTCATGACCTCAAGATATAGATCAGCGCGTCCACGTTCTACACGTTCACGGGTCTCAGCATGCTTTCGTCTATCAATATCTACAACAGTAAATCCAATTTCGGATGATTGGTTTTGAATCTCAAGAAGACTTGCAGTTATACTAACCCATATTTCATCACCGTCAAGAGGTTTCATTCGTAATTCCAAATCGGTGATATTTTTTCCCTGATTTATTTCAGAGAGAAGCTGTGTACCCACATCCTGCCCAGTTTCATCTCTTGCTAAGAATGTCGATATATTTCGTTTCAGTAGTCTACTCTCATCGTACCCAAGGAGTCTACAAGCTGCGTTATTGACTTGTTGAATTGTACCTCGTTGACTTAGTGTAAAGTATGCGAAGGGGGACGAAGCAAAGAGATTTCTATATCGTGCCTCAGATGTTTCTATTGCAGTTTCTAAAGCCATTTTTTCCATGATGTTTCGTGCAATGACTACAACCGCGGGTTGACCTTCGTAAATGAAGTCCGCAGTTGACATCTCAACAGTGATGGTCTTCCTTTTCGAAGCTATAAGTCGAACTCTGAAACTGGGACGACTTGTCTGTCCCCAAATGAATCGTTCCTGATTCTCATGGTAGAGATGCATAGCAACAGGATCTAGAATGCTCTCAAACGACTTTCCAACTAGCTTACTTGAATCAACTCCAAGCATCTTGCTGAAAGCTTGATTTACCATTGCCATTTTATCGTCTTGAATCACGACGATACCGTCATTGGCCATCTCTAAGATACTTCGATAACGGTCTCCCATGATTGCATCTGCATCTCGCACTTTAGGCAAATGTTTACACTCCCCGGCATTAACGAGGATTATACTGCGTTTTTTGGTCCCGGCGTTCAGGCGGTCCCGCCATTCCGTCACAAAGAATGGACTTCAGAGTGTACATAACACTTGTTTGTCGGGACTCGCACAGGATTTTGTAGAGAAATTCACCAAAGCAGTAGTATTATATAGTAATAATTGAACAATTATTCAAGTGTTTAAATATGAGTCTCGCTCTTGAATTAAGTCAAAAACAACTTCGTGATGCAGTTCGTATCTTCAAGACACTTTCAGATTATTCAAGGGTTAGAATACTCTGGCTATTGATTAGTGAAGGCGAGATGAACGTTTCAGACATAGCTGATCAACTAAACTTGACTACGAGTAACGTCAGTCATCACTTGAGCTCACTCGAGATGCTAGGGTTCATTGCTCGAAGAAAGGAAGGAAAACGGGTATACTACAAACTAGATGATGACTGCATCATTGATATCCTACGGAGAACTAAGGAACATGTCGACGGAAGATAGTGGCTGCTCTCATTGTTCACATGAGGCAGAACATGAGACCAAAGTGAGTCTGAAAATACGGTACGCGATTGCATTATTCGCTGCTACGATGATTCTTGCTGGGTTACTCTTTGAATTGATCTTTCCACAATTGATATCATTAGTATCTCAGATAGCCTATGCTTCAGCAATGTTATCTTCTGGACGTTGGATTATTCCACGAGGAATAAGAGGTGCAACCAAACTTCATCTTGATGTTAATTTCCTAATGACAGTAGCTGCGTTTGGTGCGTTCATAATCGGAGCCCCAGCAGAAGGTGCTGCTGTGATGTTCCTCTTCTTTGTAGCAAATCTCTTAGAACGCCGAACTGATACTGTAATGAAGAGAGAGATTAAAGACCTACTTGAGCTAGAACCCGTGACTATTACTGTTCGAGCTGGTTCGGGAGAGGCGTGCATGCCAATTGAATTTGCTTCGATTGGTGACATCATGATTGTGCGACCCGGCCACAGAATTGGTCTAGACGGAAGGGTGGTTGATGGCATCACAACGGTTGACCAATCACCCATTACAGGAGAATCCCTTCCAGTTTCAAAGGAAATTGGTGACGATGTATTTGCAGGTACACTCAATGTTGATGGGTACATCGAAGTGGAAGTGACCAAGAAATCTACTGATACCGTCCTGGCTAGAATCATTGAACTTGTTAGTCAAACCAAGAAACGACGTGCGCCAACAGAGAAATTCATCTCGCGATTCTCTCACGTCTACACTCCAATTGTTGTAGCAGTAGCACTTG
>JAEOST010000462.1 GCA_016840245.1 Candidatus Thorarchaeota archaeon | reverse complement strand
CTTTTCATCCTCTTAGTCAAGGAGTGAAAACATCTCCCGTCCATTCTTGCAATGACAGGTAGCATAGATAGGAATCGCCTATTGGTCTCTTGGCTTTCATAGAATAGCATTCGGTCAGTGAGGGATGTCATTAGACGCTTCCTTTCTACCTGTCTATAAATAACCCTTGAGCATGTGTGCTATCATAGCTCCTACATTGAGAACTTGTTTCTGCTGTTTGCTATCCAATGCAGAAAATTCGTCATCAAAGTCTTTGATAAAATCCTCTTTGGCATCAGTGAGCATCAATCGGATGTAGTCTCCGATTTGATCTGACCTTTGGATTTCTCCCTGCTTTGAAAAAACGCCCTGAAGCCTGTTGTCTGTAATGTATGCCTTGAACTCCTGGTTTAATCTTGCAACCTCGGTATCAATCACAATGGGCTTCTTCTCTCGTTGCTTCTCTGCAAATCGCTCGTTTTTCTTCTTGAGTATAAAGGGTGATCCATGACCATCAGTATAGACCCTATCAAGGGGCTGTATAACAATACCCTCACAGATATTGTCTGGTTCATTCAGTATCATCGAATCGAATTCTGTATTGAACGCGAGAGCAGCCTCAAGTCCTGAAACTTCAGCCACTATTGGGACAATAAGATCGTCATTCTCAATCCAATCTCTGAAACAAGAAAAAGGTTCTAGGATGTCATCTAGCATCAGACCAAAGTACCTAATGCGTTTTGGTGGCCCATACTTGACACCTTTTTGAATGCCTTCTCCAAACAGTTCTCCGAACAATCGAATTGTTTCGTCGTGAGAATCAACATAGCCTTGAAGTCTCTCTAGCAAAGCCCCGTGAGATTCTAGTAACCTTGGGATATAAGCACCTCGGAAATGATCATCTGCATTAAGGAAGTTCCTTCTCGATCCTACCCTGACGGGCTCGTTAGGTTGAAAATAAATCTGGAAGTTAGAACCATGTAGTTTTTCTGTAATAGTATACTGCTCATCAGGCAGTTCCGGGCATTGTCTGAGATAGTAGTCAATGGTTTCCTGTCGATAGCTATTATCAATCGAATGCCATTTCTTGAAAGTAGCCATGTCTTACTCCCCCTGCCTCTTTCAGCAGGTCTATTTCCCTCTGTTTTGTCGTCCTTTCTGACTATCTCGTCTACCAGAGAGGGATTTTCAATCTACTAGTGGTATCTCAGGTTCCTCCTCGTTTACCTGGACCATCTTCTCTATAGTAGATAAGTCGTAAGTATACCCTTTATTCCATGATATTCCCATGATAGGAACCTTGATTGGCTTGAAACTTACCCTGTGAAGTAGACTTCCACCTGCTGCTTTTAACTCCTTGACAAAGACCTCTGTGCGTTCCCTGAGTGCTTCTTCAAGTTCCTCTGGTGTAGTGGGTGACAGATTGGCAGTCTTGGTAAAAGTCTCTTGGAGGGCTTTGATCTCCTGTTCTTTGGTCGTGTCAGGATGGACAGTAAAGACCGGTTTCTTGATAGTGGCCTCGTGTTCATTTGGTGCATCTGCCTTCCTGCCAAGACTACCGGTGATTCGCCTGTTCTCTGGCGTCTGAATGACTGCATCCCAGTCTATGTTTTCGATCTCTCCCCAAGAGACTTCTTCTACTTGGCCTGTTGCATCCACGTCTTTGTCACTTTCCACCAGAAAGATGTACGATCCATCCTCTTGTGGATACCGCTGATATTCTCCCTTTTTGAGCTTCCCACAGAGGCTCTTTGCTCCACTTGCGTCCGTAGTGATCTTTTTCAAAGGACGTTCGTTGTCGATTGATCGTGCAAGCGCCTTCTGTGCTAGTGCTCTGGCTTTCTTGGCTCGATACCTCGCGCAAGTTGGACAGAAGTTGTCCCGCCAGAGACCGCAGTAATAGGTTCCCTTGGCGTAGGTTCCGTCACTGTGTCTGAATTCTTTACCTAACTTCATCCCGCAGCAAGCACGACGGAGTTCCATTCGGTCAAGAGGTTCTGCTGTAGGTGTGGAGGGAGTAGAGTTGATATTGGCTCTCTTGGAATAGTCCAGATTGAATGGATTCTTCCTAACGGGTTCATCTTCCTCGGTTGGGATATAGGAAGGCTTATCCGATAGGACGAAGGGAAAGGTTGATTGCCTTGGTGATGGTTGGTTTGACAACATAGTGATACTCCTTATGAGTGTGTAAGCCTTCCCTGGTGGAGTGAAGTAGCTTG
>JAEOST010000461.1 GCA_016840245.1 Candidatus Thorarchaeota archaeon | reverse complement strand
TCAAAGAGATCAACGGAAGAAACCTCCTGATGCTCAGGGTCAGACATCGCTCCATTGAGAGTGCCTTGAGGGAGATCAAGAAACGTCGTGAGACCCTTGAGGCTCAATTGAAGAGCAAGTTCATCACTAAGAAACAGTATCAGGAAGAGATGGCCTCACTGGTGGCCGAGGGAAGAACACTTCTTGTCGACAAGGAACGAGTAGAGAAAGAAATGGCCAGGCTGAAGAGCGATTAACTTCGTTTCTTAACTATATTTATGTCGAGTATATTATCTACATCATATATAACCACACAAGTTTGCAGGACTCTGAGGAAAAGGGAATATGACGCAATTAAAGCACGTCCTAGTTCTAACTATTTTGATCCTCCCAATGTTCGCTCTGGCACCATCATTGGTGACAGTATCGAACACCACTCTTTCAGGTCCAGCTAGTGTAGACAATGCTCTACCAGCTCAATTTGTTGAAGAGACCCTAAGAGTTGCAGTATATGTTGAAGATGAAATTAGTCTTCCAGCATATGCTGAAGGAGGAGAATATACGGCAAATTATGCTAATATCATTCAGTTCTTAGAAGCTGAAGGATTTAGTGTGACACCAATCACGACACAGGATATCTATGATCGACAGCTATTAGCTGCAAGATTTGATGCCTTTGTACTACCAAATCAATTACCCCGTGCCAATATCACTAACCATGTGAAAGATTTCTGGTTAGCTGGAGGAGGAATTCTAAGTATTGGCAATTCTCTCGGTTATCTATTATACATGGGAATGATCGCTCCAACTCTTGAAGGAGACTTTGGATGGGTTGGCGTAGGGTCTCCTCCGTATTATTTGGTCAATAATACTTATGACGCGGTTCGGATCGTTGAAAGACATCCTGTTACGAAAGGTTTTGCTGTGGACGATTTGATTCCATACACAGAAAACACCGCTGTCTGGAATTGGATAGACTTTGAAGGATTCCTTGGAGATTCCTTCTTTACTCTAGGAAAGCATGAAGGGGTTGCAGAAAACGGTGCTATCTTTGCACTTGACGACTCAAGTCAGGGTGGAAAGATTGTACAGATTCCTGGTGACTTAAGTTCAATTCCGGCATGGCAGCATCCATTGATTGTAGATTCGATTGATTGGCTTGCACCAAGACCAAAGGGACGGATACTATTCGATCTGGCTCATAACAACTATCTACCAATTGATCCTTGGGATCCAATGCATGAATATTACCCATTAGAATCGTGGAGAAATGGAATGGTCAATCATTCATACACAGTTGACAAATTACATTCTGAGGTAACACTCGCTAAGCTTGCACACTACGATATGTTTGTTGTATCAGGCCCAACTGTTAACTTCACAGCTGCTGAATCTGAAGCACTTCGTTCTTGGGTCGAGGATGGTGGAGGCCTGTTTGTAATTGGTGATTACTATAGCAATATGGATGAAGTTGCTAACGATGTATTGACGCCTTTTGATATCTCATTCAATCTAACAACTGGTTCTACAGGATTTGGAGCCACCTGTGTACCAACAGTAGAACTCCATCCCCTGCATGAAAATGCATTGTACTTGGAGTATGGAGATGGTGCCTTTCTCAATGTTACAGGTGACGCGTATCCTCTGTGGTACTACGATGGCAATATCGTTGGAGCAGGTCAAGAATACGGCGAAGGTAGGGTGATCGTGTCATCAGACGTTAACTTTGCTGGAGATGGTCTTGAAGCTCATCTGCAGGACAACTACCAATACTTGCTGAACGTGGCAAACTGGTTGACTGCAGCAAAGGCCAAGATTCTGGTCTATGCAGATCATGGTTCTGATCCACGAGACCCGAATCTGGTTCCTATCAACGGACCAGTGGCTCAAGCATTGAACGATCTAGGATTGCCATTCTATATCTCATCTGTTAACCTCTACTTCAACAAGAGCCTGTTCTATCAACAATGGGACATGGTCATCTTTGATAACATCGCCAGTTGGACAGGTCCCTACCAACCTCATTTGATGGATTTTGTTGAAAATGGCGGGAAACTCATTCTCTCTACGTATTCATTAGCTCCGGCTATTGCACCCTATTTTGGTATCGAAACATGGGATTATTTCGATGCAATGCCACCAGAGGTCTTCTTCTGGGACTATGCGCACCCAATGTTCAACCTACCAGCTCCATATGGTCTGGATCATGTTAACTCAACAATGGATATATTCGGTGGATTTGGAACATATGCCCTCAACTTCACAACATATGCGAATGCTACAACATACGCAGGATATTCAGCATCCCCTGATGGAGGTGCAGGAATCATTGTAGGTGCTAACGGACGGGCAATAATGAATGGACCGTTGATTACTTGCTATGGCGAGGACATTGATGATTCAACATATCCTGACAACTTTGAGTTGTGGACCAATCAGATTGGATATCTATACTTTGAGAGACCCAATATCGATCATCCAGATGATGTCACCTACATGGAGACCGAAACTGGAAATGAGATAATCTGGCATCCTACTGCACAAGCAGGACCGTGGGAGTATGTCTTCAGAGTCAATGGAACACCTGTCGAAGGTGGTCGTTGGAGTGGAGCATCACTTGCATTCAATATCGATGGTGTCAATGTCTCGATCACAGAGTACGAACTCGAAATCTTTGACAGACTAGGGTATAGTATTTTTGACAGGGTTACACTCAATGTGACAGAGTACGTAGAACCTACACCCCCTCCAGGACCTGGACTTGATCCTACCCTGCTCATCATCATTGGTGCAGCAGTGGCTGGTGTAGTCATCATTCTGATTGTGGTCATGCAGCTCAAGAAGAAGAAATAGCATATACAATGGGTAGCTGTTCTAAACAGCAGCCCATTTCTCTCTTTTTTCACCTAACTACGGGTTAATTTTCTACATCATATATAACAGTACTAGATGTCTGAACACTGAGGAAAAGGGAATATGACGCGATTAAAGCACGTCCTAGTTCTAATTATTATGATCCTCCCGATGTTCGTCCTTGCTCCAACTCTGGTAGCAAGTCCGAATGAAACTCTCGTGAGTCAAGAACAGGTGGATAATTCTCTGCCTGCGTATTTTGTTGAAGAAACTCTCAGAGTTGCTGTATATGCAGAGTCGAATCTGACTCTCCCAGCATATGCTTACGGAGGTGTGTACACTGATCATTACCAGAATGTCATTGACTTGTTAGAGTCTGCAGGATATGCAGTCACAGCAATGTCAACACAAGATATTCTAGACCGACGACTAATGGTAGCAGACTATGATGCCTTTGTCTTGCCAAATCAATTGCCAAGAGAGAGTATAATCAATCACATAAAGGACTACTGGCTTGGTGGTGGTGGAATCCTTAATTTTGGTGCGTCTGTAGGATACCTCTGCTATTCTGGGATTATTGATCCAAGTCTTGAAGGTGATTTCAGCCTCTATCCAATAGACATTGGTG
>JAEOST010000460.1 GCA_016840245.1 Candidatus Thorarchaeota archaeon | reverse complement strand
TTACTACGACGCGCTTTGGGTAATCCTGGTCCTTCATTTGTTGGTGGCGCTAAGAAGACAAGTCGTCAGAAAATGAGAGAGGAATGGAACTCATGGTGGTCTGACAACAAGGGTGATTTCAAAATCTGATTTGATTCCAGTTGACTTAGATGACTTGTAATCATAAGCTCACAAAATTTTAAACATCATTTTAATTTCGGAATCTTCATATTTAACTTATAATCCATTTTTATAATGTCAAAAAGAATTGATGTCAATGTAATGGTTCTTAATCCTGCCTCAGCAGATCATAGAGTTTACATCAAAGAAATTCTGAGTAATCACCCCCAAGTTTCTGTGTTTCATCCAGAAACAAAAGAGGAACAACTGCAACTTGCACCAGGAATGCAGGTTATCGTTGGGAGAGAGGTAGGGATTGATGTTCTTGAAGCAGCTGAAAAGTTGAAGATGTTCATTTTTTCAGGTACGGGTGTTGATGGATTACTGAAGACATATTCAAGATACTCAAGAAAACATGAGGTTGTCTTGTGCAATACACACAGAAGTTCCTACAATTGTGCTCAACATGCAGTTGCGTTGTTACTTGGTCTTACAAATTATTTATTCATTCATGACCAACGAATGCGAAATCAAGAGAAGAGTCAAAGAAAACCTGAATCAGTTCCAATTCGGGACAAGACAATTGGATTACTCGGATATGGACCAATCAATCAATTTGTTCGAGATTTTCTAATAGGATTTGGTGTTAATTTTGCAGTTCTAAAACGCAGTTGGACCGATGAGGACTTGTCATGTGATTATAAACGGTACACTTCAGAAGGACTGATTGAATTTCTAAAGGAGATTGATGTTCTAGTAATAGCTCTACCTCTGACTGAAGAAACGACAGGATTGATAGGTGAGGAAGAGATCAGAGCTCTTGGGGAAAAATCATTTCTTATCAACATCTCTCGCGGAGCAATAGTCAAACAAGAAGCGCTGTTTAACGCCTTGAAAGAAGGGAGGATTGCAGGGGCGGGACTAGATGTTTGGTATGATATTCAAGAGGAGAACAGGTATGGATACAGTAGTGAGTATCCATTTCATGAACTAGATAATGTGATTCTATCGCCGCATAGAGCAAATTCCGGGGGAAGTATAGCTAAATGGAACCCGGTCTTTGTCAACATAAAGAAGATGGCAGATGGGGATACAGATTTCGTTCATGTTATTGATATCGATCAGGGGTATTGAAACCGAGAAATCTGAAGAATTTTGTTTAAAAAATTGTGAATTTTTAAATCGAATTTATTGGACATGGTCCAATTATTAAATGAGGCCAGTCTTCGCTTTAAATTGGCGGATAACGCTTTAATAGTCGTCTACTTCAATTGTACATTTAAGGTGGTTAGACTGACGAACTGGAAGAATATCGCGATTGCTGGAATAGTAATCGCATTAGTCGTTGGTGCTGGTTCGGGCTTTTTGTTAGGTGGCTTCTCATCGAATGCCGCTCTTGAAGCACGAATTGACCAACTAGAACAGGAAATCCTTGATCTCAATGGAACCATCCCCGAGGTCAAGCCAACAATACATTTTGCGCGTGCACAGACAAGTGTAAACTTCATTGACTACAGCAGGCAAAAAGCCTTCGAAATCATGCAAGCTATGGGTTATACCATGGATATTAGCTACACAGATGTTACTGCCTCAATTGCTTCACTAATTTCTGGAGGCAGCGATATGATAGGAACTACTGCAATGGAATATTTGCCCACTATTGAAGCTGGTCAAGAGATTGTACAAATTTGTCCTACAAACACTAGAGGATATCTTCTTGTAACAGCTGATGATATCAACTCAATTGCAGATTTAGAAGGTCGTGTAATTGGAGCTTCAAGTTATACTGCTATATCATACCTCTATCTAAAATATGCACTAGAGGACAATGGTGTCGATCCATTGGATTGTACATGGAGCATGGTTGGAGGAAGCTCAGCTAGAAATGCCGCACTTGCAGCAGGAAGCATTGATGCAGGTCTCCTCTATGCAGAATACGCACTTGTTCTTGATGAACTACCAGGCTTACACATTCTAGGCCCAGTAACTGACTTCTTAGCTACAGGAGAGGTCACATCAGGAGTTGCAGTACGACAAGACTTCATGGATCTATATCCACAAACCATAGCAGACTTTGCATATGCTAGCGCCCTTGCTAATCTGTTCTCTCTGACTCAGAGAGAAGCTTACATTCAAGAAGGAATGGCATGGGTTGAAGCAGAAACTTCTGCCGGTAACAACTACACCTACTATGCAACACTCTATGATGGATATCTCTCATGGAACGTGTGGTCTATGAACTTCAGTGCAGCGAACGCAGACAGAGCAGTGCAGCTTGCTTTGGATGCGGGATCACTTACAACGTCTATACCCGTTGCACAATGGAATGACTTTAGCTATTGGGAAGCTGCGCTCGATCTACTATTCTATTAGTGAAGAGTGATGATGTATGAGATTATTGAATAAATTTACTAGAATTCACTTATACCAATTTCTTGGATTTCTTGCAACACTCGTGGTTTGGCAGATAATTTCATACATCATCCCCCCGATTTTTTTTGCCTCTCCTGTGGCTACTGGTATTGCATTAGTTGACGTAATCGCTTCAGGAGACATCATTATCTACTTGCAACAAACGTTCTCTGCTTACTTCGCGGGGTTTGCACTAGCTGTTGGAATCGGAGTCCCTTTTGGAATCATCGTAGGATACTTCCGGACTCTGAGGTTGACGCTTGACCCCGTTATTAGTGCAGCATATGCGACACCCCGGGTTACACTCATCCCATTGATTGTCATCTGGTTTGGAATAGGCGGACTTTCCAGAGTAATTTACATTTTCTTGTCAGCTGTCTTTC
>JAEOST010000459.1 GCA_016840245.1 Candidatus Thorarchaeota archaeon | reverse complement strand
TGGGACGTCCAAGAGGCCCAACAAGGGCGTAGACACTCTCACCAGCTTGAAGTCTACCAAGCTTCATCGTTGAGACCCCAGCTTCCAAATAGTAGATAGTGATAGTGCCTGCTTCTGCATCCCAATCTGAGAGTGTGAATGGTACTCTCTCACCATACTCATCTGGAATGAGCATGATGAATTGTCCTGCTTTGGCACGTTTAGATATGGCTGGTGCTTCAAGCACTAAACGACGTACATTTGGTACTACTTCCTCATTTTCGATAATCTTGCCGACCATTAGGACACCTCCTTGAGTTTGGCTTGTTGTTCTTTCTCGACACGTTTCGCCATTTGTTCAAGTGATTCCTCTTTCACAGTTGCTTCACGTTTGGGAAGATACTCAATGAGTCTGGAAAGGTCATCAATTCTCTCTCCTAGAGTGGCTCCTCTATATTGTGGATTCCACTCACTATCTTCCTTCTTGGCTGGTTTCCATGATTTCCTTCTGGGCTGTCCACCAACTTCGATATATCTTGCAAAGCGTGAAGCTTCATCCCAGACTTCTTCTACTTCTTTGAAATCAAAACCATCTACCTCTAGGTTTCGGCCCAGTTCAGCAAGTATCCACCAGTCATCTTTGATGTTTCCTAGTGGCTTCACAACCTGCTTTGTCTGGAGAACTCTCAATTCATGATTGATGAATGAGCCTGTCTCTTCCACAAAGGTAGTCGTTGGCAATATCACTGAAGCCATTTCCATCCACCGTGATGGATACGGTGATTGATAGATGATGGTCTTGACCTTCTCAAAGCCATCTATCGGGACTGATCCATCAGTTACAAAGAGAGTGTCAATCTCTCCCTTCTTTGCTTTCTCGCGGAGCTCTCTGAGATTGAGTCCATCCTTTAATTTCGTATTCCATGCTTTCTCGAAGATTGCACGTGCATCATCAACAGTCAGTGAGGATGGACCTGGCAACATGTCTGGTTGTAGACCTGCTCGGAGTACTCCAAACTCGTTTCCAAGATTCGCAATTGGAAATATGAATCCATCATCCCCTGCTAATCTAACCATTGCCCTGAGGCACTGCTCTGGTTCAGAGGATTCCATGATTCGTGAGTCAACAATGACTGCTCCTCTGCCTTGTGATGTAATTGCGATGAGGTTCTCAGCTTGTTCCTTATCAGTACCCGGTATCTTTGATTCCCGGTCTGCAAGTTTTGCCAGAGTCTTGTGAACTTCTGAAGATTTTACGTCAACATGTTCAGTTAGCCACCTTTGGAGATTCTCACCGATTTCTCCTACCGCTATGAGTGGTGTTCCCTTCGACACTGCCTTATGGACAGACCTAGCTAGTACTTGGTGAGTCTTGACAAAATCGCCACCAACTGAGATAATCCAATCAGCATCTTCTAGTTTATCCATGGTGGATATCCTATCAAAGTCCTGTTCAACTGCGAGTTCTCTGTGGACCAAGGCTGGAAACTCAGAACCATTGAAATCAATGTTGGCTGTTCCAACACCAACTCTAGCAAGCTTCTGCAATAGGTATGCTGACTCAACACTCAGGTGCGGACTACCTATGAAACCAATCTTTTCTGGAGTTGTACCCTTCAGTATCTCAGTTACTGTTGATATTACCTCTTCCCATTTCACAGGAACCTGCTTACCCTCTTTCTCGACTATTGGAGCTTTCAGACGGTCAGGAGCATTGATTAAAGATGGTATACAGAATCGACCAAGTACACAAAGCTGTCCGAAGTTTGGTTGTGTAGTCGCTGATGCAGGACCCGCACCCATTACGCGGTCCCACTTTACATCTAGCTCAACTTGACATCCAGTAGCACACAAAGTGCAAGTGGTTTCTACGATTCTTTCAGGAGTTCCTGCCCATTTGGTCAATCTTGGTTCAAGAGCACCGGTGGGACAAACATCGACACAAGCTCCACAGAACCAGCAACCACTCTCTAAATGAGATGAACCGAATGCTGTGTCCACACGGGTTTCATGCCCTCTTTTGGCAAATGTGATGGCACCGGTTCCTCGAACTTCCTCACATACTCTGACACATCTAGCACACAGTATGCACATGTTGTAGTCTCTATCGAAGAAGGGATCATCTCTCTCAACTTCCATTTCTTTGTAAGAAGGTGGATAGTCAAGATCTCTGATTTCAAGATGTTCAACAACCTCCCTTAGCTCACAATCATCTCTATGGGCACATGTATTGCATCCTGTAGCTCTACCTGACTTGTGTGTCTGAGTTCGATACTCCAGACAACCAGGCCACTCGAAACATACTAGACACGCGCTAGGATGCTCCATTAATTGCAATTGCATAATCTTCCGTTTAAGTTCTACAAGGTCATCTGTTGTAGTCTTTACGACTTGCCCATCCTTTGCTCCAGTTGTACAGGCTGGAACATAACCTCTCATTCCCTCTACTTCAACTAGACACATCCGGCACCCGCCATGGGGGACAAGTTCAGGATGGTCGCATAATGTAGGAATGTAGATGTCAGCTTCATTTGCAATATCAAGGATGGTTCTCCCATCTTCGTCAAACTCAATCTTCTGATCGTTGATGTGAATAACTGCCATCATTGTGCACCTCCCTTCAGGCTCTCATGAGCAGACATTTTCACCACTGCTAGTGCCTTTGGTGGACAGACTTCATAACACGCACCACATTTGATACAGAGATCCTGTATTATGGTATGGACCTCATCCTTCTCACCCTGCGCTGCGCTAGTTGGACAAATCCGTTTGCATGCCCCACATCCGATACACTTCTCAGGATCGATATCGTACTTGACAAGGTCTCTACAGACCATCGCAGGACAGGTCTTGTCCTTGATGTGTGCCTCATACTCATCTCTGAAGTACTCGATTGTGGTCAGGACTGGGTTTGGTGCGTTTTGACCAAGACCACATAGAGACCCCTTCACAACTGTATCACAGAGTTCAAGGAGTTTCTCAATGTCCCCCTCTTCGCCCCAACCCTCTCGTATCTTGTCTAGGATACGAAGCATCTGGAGAGTCCCCATCCTACATGGTGTGCACTTTCCACATGACTCCTGTTGAGTGAATGACAGGAAATAACGAGCAACATCAACCATGCAGGTTGTTTCATCCATCACAATCATTCCACCGGAACCCATGATTGCTCCAGCTTCACGAAGTGAGTCGAAATCTACAGGTAAATCCAATTTGTCAGCAGGAAGGCAACCTCCTGCGGGACCCCCTGTCTGGACTGCCTTGAATGTTCCATCTCCCTCTACGCCACCACCAACATCAAAGATGATGTTTCTCAGTGTAGCACCCATTGGAACTTCAACAAGACCAGTATTCAGAATCTTCCCAGTGAGTGAGAAGATAGCTGTGCCTGAGCTCCCCTCGGTCCCTATTGCCTTGAACCATTCCCATCCCTCTCGTAGGATGATTGCAGAGGCTGCGAGTGATTTCACGTTGTTGATGATTGTTGGCTTACCCCATAGACCCGACTCTGTTGGGATTGGTGGTCTGGGTCTGGGCATCCCTCGTTCACCCTCTATCGAAGCCATTAGTGCTGTTTCCTCACCACAGACAAATGCACCTGCACCTTCCATCAGGTGAATGTCTAAGCTAAAATTGGTGCCCAAGACATTTTCTCCTAAGTAACCTCTCTCATAGGATTGCTTCAATCCTACCTTCAGAGCCGCAACTGAGGAAGGATATTCATGCCGTACATACACGTATGCTTCTCGCGCTCCAATCGCATAAGCTGCAATTGAGAGCCCCTCCAACACAGCGTGCGGGTCTGCTGTCAATATTGACCCATCCATGAAAGCTCCTGGGTCTCCTTCATCTGCATTGCAGATTGCGTACTTTACATCACCCGGTGCGTTTCTACCAAGCTTCCATTTGAGGCCAGTTGGGAATCCTGCACCACCTCTTCCTCGGAGGCCTGATTTCAGCAGCTCTTCCACAACATCCTCTGGTGTCATTTCTTTGATAGCTCGTTCTAATCCCTTGTAACCGCCAACTGCAATATAATCGTCGATCTTGCTTGGTTCAATATGACCTGAGTTCTTCAAGATGACTCGGTGCTGTTTCTCATAGAATGGAATATCTTTGTAATGAGCGATTCTCTCTCCCGAAGGACCCTCATAGAAGAGGTCCTCAACAGGTTCACCATTGATGAAGTGTGATTCTACAATTTTAGATATGTCCTCATCCTTTACTTGACAGTAGAACAGTCCTTCAGGTTCAATAGCAATAACAGGTCCCTGTTGACAAAGACCATGACACCCGATACGTTTCAGAATAACTTTCTTGCCCAGCTTCTTATCATCGATTTGTTTGGCTAGCTCATCGTATATTCGATCTGATTTAGCTGACTCGCACCCTGTACCAAGGCAAACTAAGACCTCAATCTTATCATTACTGGTCATCATGATCACTCCTTGGATGCTTTAGCATCTTCTCTGTCAATCTTGTCAAGGACTCGTTTCAATGACCTCTGGGTCATTCGTCCATGGACCTCGTCATCAATCACAATCGCAGGTGCAAGTGCACATGCACCAACACAAGCAACACGCTCTAGACTGTATCGTCCATCTAGTGTTGTTTCTCCAGGATCAATACCTAGTCGTTCTCTGATTGTATCAAGGAGTTTCTCATTTCCTTGCACATGACAGGCTGTCCCTAGGCAGACTTTGATCTCATGTTTGCCTGGTGGATTGAGTCTGAAATGATTGTAAAATGTAGCAACGCCGTAGATTTCTTGTTTGCTCAGTTTGAGCTGGTCTGAAATCCAATCCACGGCCTCAGGTGCAATATAGCCGAGACGTTCCTGAACCTCCTGCAACATTGGAATTAGCTGTCCAGCAAGCTCAGCACGGGATGAGGATGGCATGATTCGATTTGCGCTTGAGACGTTATTAAAAGAGTTTGGAAACGACCCCCATATCCAACTCATCCGATATGTATACTACAGAATATACTTGACCCGTCAATTTCTACAATGTCTGATACAATCCCCAATCCTTCACACAGGGATTCAAAATCAGATGGATTGTAGGTCGAAGCTGTAAATCCATCTTTGCATTCAATCCTTCCACTTCCTGTCTTCTTCCAATCTATCTCACCAAGAAGACCTTCTGCTGCTTGCTGTGAGAACCAATCCAGTCTATCGTCCCAGAATTTCTCAGAGTAACTAGAGAAAAGACAGACTCCTCCATTTCGCGTAATCCTCATACATTCTCTCACAAGTTTTTCTGGGTCTCTTTTGAAAGCTGAAATTCCATTCTGTATACACACCACAACATCGAATGCATGCGGAGCAAAACCTGTATGTGCTGCATCGCCTTGAACTAAATCTATCCTCGGATCAAGACCTATGAGTTCCTTGGCTAGAACAAGACTTGAGAATGAGGTATCAATGCCCACAACACGGATTGCCTTCTCTGATAATGGTTGGAGTACACGACCATATCCGCATCCTAGTTCCAAGACAGAGTGATTCTTCTCTACATGATCGAGTACGTATTGAATCTCTGACTCAAGGTATTGTTGGACTCTAGGACGTGCGATGTCATAGCATCTCTTGAGTCTACGAGCTGCCAATGTTTCAGTATAGTAATCATCCATTGTACTCACGTATCTAGGAACACTAGAGCTGCATCCTAGTTAGAATTATCGGATATCAAAAGAGTTCATTAGTAAGGTTCTTCCTACTCAAATTGGTGTCAATTATGCAACAACCTCCCATGACTTCGGAAGAGATGAGGATTGTAGAACTCAATGCTCAATACCTAGGTGTTGAACTTGGTATGTTGATGCAGAATGCAGGTCGAGAAGTCGCTCGCGTCATAGAACAAAATGAAGATGTGTCCAGTAAGCATGTAGTCATTCTTTGTGGACCCGGGGGAAACGGAGGCGATGGAATGGTGGCTGCAAGACATCTTCAGGAATCTGGTTCCAATGTTGAGGTGTATCTCATTGGTTCAGAGGAAAGTATAACCAGTCTTGATACAGCATTCAATTGGGGGATTCTGAAGAATCTGCGTGAAATCAAGAACTCAGCATTGAAGACAGAATCTGCCGTCAAATCATGCACTGCTATTGCTAAGGCTGATATCGTTATAGACGCAATACTTGGATTTGGAGTGAAGAGTAAACTCAGAGAGCCTATCCTCACAGCTGTCAAAATCATCAACAAGTCTCAGGCAAAGAAGTATGCTGTGGATGTTCCAACCGGTATAGACGCTGACACAGGTAAGGTCCACGGAGCAGCTGTGATTGCTGATCATACAATCACTCTCCATGCAATCAAAGTTGGTTTGCTAATCACCAAGGAATATACAGGCAAGTTGCACGTAGTTCCCATTGGTATCCCTCCCGAAGCCGCAAGAACCTGCGGTCCTGGAGACCTCTGGATATTCAATAAACCTCGTCCCATGTTTTCCCACAAAGGTGATTTTGGACGAGTACTCATCGTCGGTGGAAGTGATGTCTACTCAGGAGCGCCTGCTCTTGCAGGTTTGGCTGCTCTTAGAACAGGTGCAGACCTAGTTCATGTTATGGCTCCTGAACCTGTCGTTTCAGCAATACGAGCATATAGTCCCAATCTCATGGTTCATAGCCTGAACACACCAATTCTACAATCAGAATCTGTAAAGACAATTCTCGAACTAGCAGAGGTCTGTGATGTTGTGGCAATTGGGCCGGGTCTAGGAATTCATCATGAAACACAAGATGCAACTAGACAGGTCATTCAGGAGTTGACTTCTAAGAACACACCAATTGTAGTAGATGCCGACGGACTCAAGGCAATTTCTGGTAACGAGTTATCTTTCAATTCATCTAACAGTATACTAACACCACATTGGGGCGAAATGAGTATCATGCTTCAGGAAAGTCTTGGTAGCACTGTAGCTATCACTGACCGTATTGAGAAATCTGCTCAAGCAGCTGAGACGTACAATGCAATCATCCTGTTGAAGGGTGCAGTTGATGTCATTTCTTCTGGTACTGAATCTTACAAACTCAATAGAACTGGAGTTCCAGCCATGACAGTAGGTGGTACCGGCGATGTCCTCACCGGAATCGTGGCTGCTCTTCTTGCTCGTCACGAGGATGGATTTAGAGCAGCCTCAGCAGCTGCATTCGTTTCTGGCTTAGCTGGCACACTTGCATCTCAAGAACTGGGAGATCACCTGACTGCGACGGACTGTATCCAAAAGATACCTGATGCTATGAATCCTGATTAAGATGCGATTTCTGGCATATCGTCTAAGAATCCTTGTGCTAACTTCTTATTCTCTTCAGTGACTGGTACCCATACAATACCAACATCAGGTTGTCCATAGACCATGACCGCACCGTTAGGTGCAAGAAGGACAGCTGGAAATCCCATAAGATCCTCTTCACCATCTACAATGATGAGTGACTTCTTTCTATCATAGATAGCAGTATCTACAACTGACCATGCCTCTGGATATAGAACTGCTGCTGGATTATAGATATGATATTCGACCTCACCGCTGAAATCGCCTTCAAATAAACCCCTCTTGGTGATCCCATCAACAATACTGACATCTGGTGTGTAACCTTGTTTTGAAAGGGTATCACATGTCACATCACCGACTGCTATCACAGGGTGTGGATTCTCTTCGTTCAATCTCTTTACAACACGAACTTCAGGAGGACCATCTTGAACATTGAAGACATCTCCTTTTGGCGTCTGTAGTCTTGAACGGTTTTCTAACTCCAATCTTCTTGGAACCTCACTTGTTCCCCTAAGGACTCTTCCTTGTCGGTCAACTTCTCCCTTTCTCAACCGTGCTGAAGATAGTTTGTCACCATCCTGTGCCTGAACTGGTTTCATGTATTCCATAGTATCTTGGAATCCAAGGGATGTGCGTTTCTCAAGTCCCTTTGCTTCAATCTCAGTGCAGCATGGACCGACATACATGATGAAGTGAGTTGATCCATCTATTGCTATTAGGTCATCAAAGGCATCTAGTACTGTGACCTCAATCTGTTCATCTAGTTGGGAATCAATGAGATACTCCTCAAGTTTTCTCACTCTGTGTTCAAGAGGCTGGATTATCTGAATTAGCTCGAGATCGTGTCCGACTAGCTCTCCGTCTGTAATGGCTGCAATAGGATTAGGCATCTCAGAGAGTCTATCGAGCAAAATGTGATGTCCCATGTGTAATCTATCAAAGAGATTTAGAGCCCATGCTTTGTCCATATGAGTCACGACACAACCCGGAAAGACTTGAAACTTTAATATCTGTGTTCTCATACACAATACCATCAATAAAGGAGTAATAGAATGAGGATATTGGCGGTAGCAGATGTTCATTGCCCACGTTACCTGCCCGCGCTTGTGAAAAGTCTGGAAGAACATTCACCACCCGATTTATTCCTGATGGCGGGTGATATGATTAATCGTGGGGAGATACATGAGTTCCCGAAAATCCTTGATTCCATTGAATCCATTCTAGGTTCTGATTTTCCCATTGTTGCCTGTTATGGAAATGAAGAATATACCGAGATTCGAAGCGATCTTGTTGATTTAGTTGGCACTCGTCTTACATTATTGGATGAGGTATCGACCACTCTGACTATTGACGGTGTTTCGATTGGGATAGTTGGTACACAAGGGTCTCTAGATAAACCAACATCGTGGCAGAGAAGAAATATTCCTAATATCAAGCGGTTATTTGAACGTAGAGCCAGTCGAGCTGCAGAATTACTACAGGACTTGGATGGTTCAGTCGACAAACGAATCCTTCTGATGCATTATAGTCCATGTCTAGAAACCTGTGAAGGCGAGGGAGACCGTGCCTTTTCATGGCTTGGTAGCCGTAAATTCTACACTGTAGTTGCTACTGAAAAACCCAATCTAGTCATTCATGGACATGTACACAATTCAATCGTGCATGAGGCTAAGATAGGCCCAACTCTCGTCCGTAACGTATCCTTCCCTGCGGTTGGAAGTGTGACTGAGCTGGACCTATGGAATGATTCTCACTCGTGACCAGTGACTCTCATTGTGGGTTCGAACTTGTACCCATAGACGATGATTCCGCCCTGACCGTATTCTGTGATTTTACGGAAACAAGCACGTACTCTCATTCCTATGTGAACGCTCTCTGGATCACAATTCACAATCTGAGCTGTTAGCCTTGCACCCTCGTCAAGTTTAACCTGTGCAACAACATATGGCATTTGCCGTTTGAAGGTTTCAGGGGCTTGCCTTACAATAGCAAAGGAATGAATTTCACCCAGCCCCTTGAACTTATAGTCTACCAATTCGCCTTTTCGTCTGCACTCTGGACAGACTGGCCGTGGTGGGAAGTAGTAGGTATCGCATGTCTTGCAATGTTTCCCTTGGATGTTGTATATTGCTCTGATTTTCCGCCAGACTTGGGCAACGCCTTTTTCTGCCATCTTTTTTACCTCCCAAGAATGTGAACGATAGAAGTGGCACCTGTACCACCAATATTCACAGCCATTCCTTTCTCAGCGCCTTCCACCTGTCTCTTCTCAGCATCACCACGTAGTTGCAATGCTAGCTCTACAATCTGAGCAACTCCAGTCGCTCCGATAGGATGACCTCTGGCCTTAAGTCCGCCAGATGTATTCACAGGGAATTTCGCTCCTATCTCAGTGAGTCCCTCTTCAAGCATTTTTCCTCCCTTTCCTTTCTCACAGAGTCCGATGTCCTCCATGAGGGTGATCTCACTGATAGTAAAGCTGTCGTGCAACTCAAAGACATCCATGTCTGTGATTGCTAGGTCGGCTTCTTTCAATGATGAATTGACAGATGTTACAACAGAATCCATTGTACAGATATCTCGTCTATCATGCAATGCAAGTGTATCACTTCCTTGCTCGGAGGATCTGATGTATACTGGTGTATCAGTAAACTCCTTTGCCTTCTCTGCCGAACACATAACCAATCCTGCTGCTCCATCACTTATCGGTGATGAATGAAGTACACGGATTGGATCCGCGAGCATACCTGAACCCATTACTACTTCTTTCCTAACTGGACGTTGGAACTGAGCCCATGGATTTCCGGCAGCGTTCTTGTGATTCTTCACTGTAGGTAGGGCAAGATGCTCCTCGGTGGTTCCATATTCCATCATATGTCTTCTCGCAATGAACGCATAAAGTGCTGGGAACGTTGCACCGAACATGCCTTCCCACTCCCAATCAGATGCAACAGACATGGTGTTCATAGCCTCTGTCTGGGAGACATCACTCATCTTCTCACAACCAAGAACAAGCATGACATCATGTTCACCTGACTTGATTGCCATGTATGCATGTCGAACGGCTGCACCTCCACTTGCGCATGCAGCTTCTACACTATAGGAAGGAATGTTACCAAGACCTCCCATATCTGCTGCAAAAGCTCCGAGGTGTTCTTGTCCTGTGAATCGACCTGCACTCATATTACCAACAATCGCAGCGTCAATATCTGCACCGCGAACACCTGAATCAAAGATTGCAAGCATTCCGGCTTCCAATGTAAAGTCTAACAGGTTCTTTTCCCAGAGTTCTCCGAATTTACTCATTCCAACTCCAACAATTGCTACGTCTTCCTCACCCATCATAATACCTCCTTAACCAAGGGCTTTGATCTTTCTCCTGTACTTAGCGTATGTTGCATAATCGACATAGGTTCTCCTCTCGATGTAGTCATCTACAGTTGGAACCTCGCCTCTTCGATTCTCTATCTCGTCCTCAATCTTGATTGTAAAGGCATCAGCACCAGCTCCTGATCCGTATGATACCGCGAAGATCTTAGAACCTGGTTTAGCAATATCGAGAATTCGAGCGAGCCCCATCATTGCGGAACCCGAATAGGTGTTACCAATATGTCGGACAACTAAACTGTCCTCAAGCTTCTCCGGAGGTACACCTAGCTGTCTACCCATGGCAATAGGAAACTTACCGTTGGGCATATGGAAAACAAAATAATCGTAGTCATCTACTCCTGTGTCTGTCTTTTTGAAGAGCAGCTTTGCTCCCTCTCCAACATGTCTGAAGTATGCTGGTTCACCAGTGAATCTTGCACCGTGACTTGGAAAGTCTTCACCCTCTCTTCTCCAGAAGTCTGGAGTGTCTGTTGTGAATGAAGCGGTTTCTTCAATGGTAGCAACTGGGTTCTCTTTACCAATAAGAAAAGCGACACCTCCAGCAGCTGCTGAGTATTCTAGTGCGTCTCCAGGTCGTCCTTGAGCTGTATCAGAACCGATTGCTAGACCTATCTTAATCATATCTGATTTAACAAGTCCCATGCACGTCTGAATAGCCGCAGTTCCTGCCTTGCATGCAAATTCAAAGTCTGCACATGTCAGATCCGTTGTGCATTCTATAGCCTCTGCCACTATTGTGCCAGTGGGTTTCACCGCATAAGGGTGTGACTCAGAGCCAACATAAATCGCTCCGATGTCCTTTGGATCAATGCCTCCATGTTTGACCGCGTTACGTGCGGCTTCGACTGAGATAGTCGCTACATCTTCATCAGGACCAGGTACGGATTTCTCGAAGACACCAAGTCCTTTAGCTAACCTGGCACCATCTTCGCCCCAGACCTTGGCGATTTCTTCAGTCTTTATCCTATATCGTGGAATGTATACACCATATCCTACAATTCCAACCATCATTATCTCCTCATATAGTACGGGGAT
>JAEOST010000458.1 GCA_016840245.1 Candidatus Thorarchaeota archaeon | reverse complement strand
CGTTCTCTCACAACTGAACCAAGAGATATTGATAGAGCAAATACACTGAGGATTAATGACATGACAAACACAATTGAGAAGAGTCCTTCAATCGTGTTCAGAAACAAAGCTGTCTGTAGAGAGTGTGTCTTCAGATTGAACTCCTCGGGTGTGTTTGGGTCAACTCCGGAGAGTAATGAAAGTTCTTCAAGTAGAAGAGTATGGTTTGCGTTGTTGTCAAGGTCAGCTAAGAAGAGTGTAGCCTCATGTTGACTAATGACTCCTTCAATGAAGTCAATATTTGTTAGTGCAAATCCATCAATTCCAGAGCGGAATCCAAAACCAGCTCCAAGAACAGATGGTGGGACAAGTGCACTTGCAGCATACCCAAAACCGGGAGCACTGTAAACGATTCCAGTGACATTGAATTCCACTAACTGAGTTGTGCCAACGTCACTCATCTCGAGGTTTAAGGAATCTCCAATAGTTTTGTTCCATCTGTCAGCATGGAAACCACTCAAGATTATACCATTAGGTACAGCTGCCAGAGCAGCCAAAACACTACTAGGCGATTCACCGTAGAAACTGGTTTGATCGAACTTCCCTATCGACGCGTATTCGTCTGGATAGAGCGCTTCAATACTAAGCTGATCAGGGCCCAGTCGCGCCCAAGTCCTTAGAACGGGCATTGCATTATTGATGCCATCATAGGTTTCTAAGTCGTAACTGAAGTTGAACTCACGGATTGTGCAGTCTATACGAAGATCAGAGCCTAAGGCGTAACCAACTTCACGATTGAGGTCAACCTTGAGACTCTCTGATTGTACGGCAAATGCAATCGTTGAAGACATCGTCAAAGCTAGAACAACCATAAGGGGAATGATTCGACCTTTTCGCATCGTCAGATATCCAGCAGATATCAGATTCTTCTGACCCAATACGAATGACAGCCTCTTTGATAGACCTGCAAGTCCGACTCGAGAGATTCGAGATCCATTGTATGCAATGAAGAACCAAGCTGCAGTCCCCATCCCAAGTTCCATCAAGAACAGGACAGGATGCTTCGGGAGGATGTACATCATGACTACTACTAGGGCTAGAAGGAAGACGGATGCTCCAATTGTGAAACCATGTGCTTCACCTTGCTCAGTAGGATCAGCTGCGATTTCAGCTAATGAAAGGCTGATCTCAGTTGAAGCAGCCCTTCTTGCTAGATATAGAATGAATAACAGGCTGGGAAGAACAGTGAGTCCGATAGCACGAATCACCGTGTAGGAACTGATGACAGTGTTAGAAAGATAGAACATGTAAATTTCCCAGTCAAAAGTCATGAAACTTGTCGTTGAAGGAATCAAGGGTGCAAAGAGCACGCTAAACAGAATACCAAGGGCCACCGAAAGAGTAGCTATGACCGCAGACTCCCATAGGAACACAGTTGACACTTGCGAATAACTAGCACCTTTAGACCTGATGATACCAACCTCAACATTTCGAGGCGCCATGAAAGTGTCAGCGGCGAATACTGAGAAGAACAGTGCAAGAAGAATGACTGGAAGGGCGAGAATGGACAGATCAAGTGTTGCTACGTATGTATTGACAATACCTTGGAGCTCCCAAATCTTATCATCTCCAGACCAAGTGATGTTGTACAATTCATCTGTTCGAATAGTCAACTCAAAGAGATTAGTTGCTACATTCTGTGGACCTTCAGCAGCAAGAGCACTGGCTGCAACACGAACCAACATTGTTTCACTGAAGAACCCATTAGTTGAGAGTGAACCAGCAGAGACCTCTTCCTGTAAAATCATGATACTGTCACGAAGTCCCATAACACTGTACCGATTGTTTGATTGGATCCAGTTGGCTCTCTGCATATCTGGGATAGCTCGTTCAATCAACGAGTTAATTGGTCTCATTTCATAGATACCAACGATTGTGAGTTCGGATATACTCAAAGGACCTAGAGCACTCAGAGGTGCGGGTTGCGAGAGGACGGGTCCCATCAGAAGTTCAATATCAAAAGTGTCATTGATATTAAGGGTGATGCCAAAAACCTCGGAAGTATAATCAATGAACCGTCTGGATACTATGGTTTCACCTACATCCAGAGTGAATTCACCTTCAATCATGAATTCGTCTGCGGACTTATTCAGAAACTCATTGTCTACAAATATGACTCGAGCATCCTTAACTCCAGTAGAGTAGACTTCATCGTCAATATCGTACAGATCAGTATGTGAGATGTTCGTACCAAAGACCAAGCCTACCGT